>JBJOQV010000188.1:0-5168 GCA_046049785.1 Pseudomonadota bacterium | reverse complement strand
CGCAGAACAGCGCTTGCCGCGAAAGGCTTGGCTTGAGCCCAAAGCCGCCGTCAAAACCACTGCCCAGCATCTTGTGAAAGCGCAGCCCAGCTACTCGCCGCATGTCAAAGCGCGTACGCACAAAGCGGCTGTAGCCCCAGAGCTTACTGTGAACATCGATGTCTGCGAGCAGTAGCACGCAAACCGGCCCGGCATGCGCGGCAATCATTGCTTCGTCCTGGAGCTGCAAGTGAAAAGCCGTGTTTGCAGAAGGCGCAGCCGCGCCGTGCGCGCCCGAACGCTGCGCTTGACGAAGCCTTATGGAAAAGTCCTGAGCAGACATTCTCACCATACTCTGAAATGAACTACGCAGTATTCATGCGGTTTTTCAGGCATTTTTGGCCCGAAAAGCGCATGAATACTGCGTACAGTACTTCAAAAACGCAGCGCGGGGCAGCCCTAGGTGCCGGGCTGAGCCACATTGATCTCCACGCGCCGCGCCTCGGCCGTTACTGCATCGCCAATCACAAACTCCGGCTTTTTGAGAATGATGCGATCTTCGGCAATGCCACCTTCCTTGAGCGCATCACGCACCGCAAACGCGCGCTGTTTAGACAGCTCCATGTTCTTGTCAACCACGCCTCGCTTGTCAGCAAAGCCGGACAGCGTCACTTTCAAATCCGGCGTGGTCTTGAGTGTCTCTAAGGCACTGGCAATAGTGGCTTTAGCTTCGGCACTCAGTGTGCTGGACCCCGTGTCAAAGAACACCTTGGCCGGTAACGCGATCGGCGCAGGCGCGGCTGCGGGTGGTGGCGCCGCGGCAGCGGCGATCTTACGCATGGCAGGATAGTCATTGGCCATCGCCGCACCGTACAAAGGCTTGTACGCGCCCTGATGGCAGGTTGCGCAATTGAGCTTGGGAACGTCGCCGGTAGGCCCTTTGCTGGCCGCCGGGAACACCGTTGTCAGCGGCTCCATATAGCTGTTGTTCAGATCCCGCGACATACGAATGCCATGGTATGCGGTCACGCGCTGCGGTGGCACTTGATCCCATCCAGCGAAATTACGGGTGTTATGGCAGAAAGTGCAGTTCACGCCCAGAGACGTAGACATATGCGTCATCAATGCATGCGTGTGCTCCGCCTGCTTGATGCTGTCGCGGTTGCCGGTGGGCAGCGCTGTTGCGCCAGTAACGCGAATCGCCGCTGAGTCACCGTTTTTCAGGTACGGCGTAAACGGGTCATAGGGCAGCGACGAGTAGGCCACCGCTTTTAATGGCGTGTTCTGCCCCGCCTTGTCGCCAATCACGGCGCGCTCGGCACCACGCGTTTGCGGTGGTGGTGTGAACCAGATGTTCTCTGGAATCGGTTGCCCACGATGGCAGGTGTAGCAAGTGACACCGGTTTTGCCGACGTGATTGCCCCATTCACCGTTGACATGATGCGTCATTGTCAGCATTTTGCGCGCAACGATCTTTTGGTACTTGGTGTCGGCAGAAAAGTCCTCACCTGGTACGTGGCAGTAGGCGCAGCCTTCTTTGGGCGACACCCACGCAGTAATCGCCACCATCGTGCGAGTGAACTCGCCCACGCCCAGATTGCCGAGCACCGGTACATTCTTGTACACGGTATTAGCCGCTGGCCCACCCTCTGGCACCGGCGGTGTGACCGCCGGCGGTGTATTTTTGGCCGCTTCTTTTGCCAGGATGCGCGGGTTGTAGTTCTGCTCCATGCCAGTGCCGCGATACCCATACTGCACCGAGTCCACCGGCGGGCGCTCGCAACCGCTGAGCAGCAACGAACTCGCGGCAACGGCAAGCGATATTCTGAAGAAACGCTTCATGGTTTGACTCCTTGCACGATCGCTGGATCAACCACAGGCGGGAATATTGCCGGGTAGCTAGGCACCACGCCGTGCTTGACTGACCACAGATACCAGTTGTCCACCACGGTGCCGGTGAGCAAAATTCCAATGCCACCGGTGAGCGGGCACAGCACTGCAAACCACCAAGCCCAGCGATGAATGGACTCCATCGTCGCGTTAAAACCCATCGTCCAGCGCCAGAACAGCGCTGCGCGCTCGGACGCGGTGCCGCGATCCACGATCTGCTCGATCTCGCGTTCACCGCCATAGCGGCCCACTGCCAGAATTGTGGCGCCGTGCATCGCAAACAGCAGCACAGAGCCGTATAAGAACACAATCGACAGCGCATGGAACGGGTTATAGAACAGGTTGCCGTAGCGCAGCGATACTGCGGTGACCCAGTCCAGATGCGGGAAGATGCCAAAGGGCACCGCCTCGCCCCAGCTGCCCATCAGAATCGGCCGAAAAAAACCGCACACCAGATACAGCCAGATCGCAGCCGCAAACGCCCAGGCGATATGCGTCCCCATGCCCAGCTCGCGCGCACGCCGGTAGCAACGCGCCCACCACAAAAACAGCGACAGTGTGAGCAAAAAGCCTGTGATCAACCACCAGCCGCCCTGGTTCAGCGGCGGTAGCCGCAGACCGAGATTGGGCGGCGGCGGCTCCAGCGCGAGCCAGAACAGCTGCCTGACGAACTGGAGTGGATCCCAGTTCACCGAAGCAAACATATTGAAACCGATGATGTTGAACGCCAGCGTTCCAAACACCAGCGATAACGTACCCAGCCAACCGAGGTAAATCGGGCCGATCTGCGCATTACCGATCTTGCCTGCAAGCTGCCACAAGAACGGTTTGCCGGTGCGCGGCGCATTGCCGGGAGGCAGTGGCACGCCCATATGCGTTGGCCCCGCAACCCTGACCGCCGTGAACAGATTTTGATATTCAGCCATGCTCGTCTCCTGTTCGCGCGGCGCTTAGCGCCAAATGGGAAGGTTGAGCCACCAGCCCCACCACTCGGGCCAGCTGCGAGTCCAGAACGGCCCGCTGATCACGATACAAATCGCCGCCCAGAACACCGCAGACAGCGCAAGAAACAGCCCAAGCCGGTGGATGCCAAGCGTGCCCACCGAGTAGCCGATGAAGTCGCGGAAGAAAGTATCTTCGTGATCGGGCGTCTTCACCTTCTCGCCCTTGGCGGGGTTAACTGACGAGAGCACCAGTCCGCCGTGCATCGACAATGCCAACACCGTGGCAAAGAACAAGCTTGCTGCAATCATGTGCGCAGGGTTGTAGTGAAAGTGCAGATACTGGTATGCGACATTCGACACCCAGTCCAGATGGCTGTAGATGCCGTACGGAAACGCATGCCCCCAGGCGCCGAGCAAAACCGGCCGGATCACTTGCAGCGTGACATACGCGAAGATGGCAAAGCCAAACGCCACCGGCACATGCAGGCCCATACCAAGCTTTCGTGCAATTTCCACCTCACGCAGCATCCACGAAACAAACGCGCCGATCGCGCAGATGGTGATGAACTGCCAGAGACCGCCTTCCATCATCGGTGCAAGCCCCAGTCCATACTTCAGGTCCGGCGGTGCAATGTTGATTTGCCAGACATTCCAGGTGGGTCCCTGCGATGCGCCCCACAGGATAAGCAGCGTTCCCACCAGCGTGAAGAACATCGTGGTCACGCCAAAGAAGCCAACGTAGAACGGCCCCACCCAGAAGTCGAAGAGGTCGCCTCCGACCAAGGTACCTCCACGAACGCGGTACTTCTTCTCAAAATTCAGCAGTGCCATATTGGCCCTCCAATCGACAACCAATCGTGCGAGCTACGTTCTTAACTAGCGACTTCAAACTGCTTCAAAATCGATGCGGGGGCAACTTCGAACCCAACGGCTCTAGGATGCCCACCGCGACTGCCAACTACTTGGATGCAGGCATTGCCGAGTTCTGGGCTCCACCGGTCGTCATCTTCCCTGACGGATGCCAGGTATTCAGGTTGTAACGATCCGTGCTGATGAATACCAAATGGATCGTTCCCGAAATGACGGCGATCAGCAGACCCGTGGCAATGATTGCCTTGCGGGGATCTACGATTCTCCAATAACGCCACATGCTTCTATCCTCCATTGCTAAGTTGAGAAATCAACGTGTACGAAGCAGACTTCACCCCATGCCACATTGATTGCGCGCCTTCTGCGCCTGGCAGAAGAGTGCGCCAGTTCTGGCCCAGCACCTGCGCAACCAGCGCATACACGCAAAACACGAAGAAGACCGCGACGAATATCCAAAAGAACCCGCCTAAGGAGTTCCTTTGAAAAACAGTCGGAACGAATTCAACGTCATCATGTGTCATGGCTGCCTCGCAAATGTGTGGTTAGAACCAGGGACGCCAGATCCAAACAAGGCTATGGGCGAATAAAGCGCCAGCAGCCCACAGCAAGTACCCTTGGATGTAGTACTTGTGGAACTCTTGGCACTCTTCGTCCGTCAGCCCAGACGGATTACCTTTTCCATTCATAGTGAGAAAACCTCCATAAATGCCTTACTGCGGTTACTGCGTTTGCTAGGCGCAGCAGAATTCACCCAGGCGTGACCGCCAAGATGCACGAACACCCGGAACAAACGGGCGGATGCCGGAGCCGGCAGTGCAAAGCGCGCGCAGTTCATGCCGCTTGCTCCTCACAAACCACTCCAAACAACTCGGTAAGCCGGTCGGCCCGCACATGGGTCAGCCCGGCAGCGCGCGCATCGGCTTCGGCACGATCACGCATTTGTTTTGCTGCAGATATCCGTACAAGCACGGGCTGCGCATCAATCAAGCGCTGCAGCAGTTGATGTGCATCTGCATCCCAAGCCATGCTGGCTTCGTTGCGCATCGCTTTGGCAGGGGTAGCGTCTACCTTGTCCATGTCTGATGCGAGCGGCAAAATGTGAAACAGCGCATCAAATAGCGCATTGCAAAACTCTTGCACGATGTATGTAGCGCCGGCGTAGCCCATAAACGGGGTGCCTGTGTGCCGGCGAATCACTGCGCCGGGGAAGCTGGCGGGAATGTAAGCCGCCCGCAACCCAGCCTCCGCCATATACATACGCTCGTTGTAGCTGCCGTACATGACCAGCGGGGGCTTGGTCTTGACGAGTTGGCGAACCGCTTCGTTGTCCGTCTTGGCGCCGGGCTTGCGCGCCACCGCGAAGTTGCAAGGCAGACCCATTTCATCTTCAAGAAAATGGCGAATGCCGCGCGAATACGTTTCGTTGGCCACCACAGCAAAGTTCGCCGTGCCAAAGAAATCTTGCGTGACGGAGCGCCACAGATC
>JBJOQV010000187.1:0-3238 GCA_046049785.1 Pseudomonadota bacterium | reverse complement strand
CTCTTGCTGAGCCGAAGACTGTCTTTACTTCTTGCCGATTTGTGTAATGCCGGACACGGTGACGTCGCCGGCGTTGTTGGTGATGTCGCGGTTCAAGCGGGTGTCAAGCAAGATGTTGCCGGCCTTCAGAATGGCTTGGCCTTCTTGCAAAATGCCGTTGACATTGACCCGCCCACCGGGCGTTGCGTTAGCCCCGCCGCTGGCGCCAAACAAGCCGCCCAGAATCGAGACACCGCCACCACCGCCTTGCCGGCCGTTCTTGATCTCGCCGTTGATGTCGCCGCGGATCGTGATTTGACCCGCATCAATCACCGGCCCGTCGCCGGGGCCGCCGCTGGCGTACTCGGCAGGCAATACCAGGCACAGTGCGATGAGTACATACTTCAACATGATCGTCCTTTCCGCTTTCTAGTGATGACCAAGCCTGCTAGCGGCCGATTTGCATGATGCCTTTGTAGTTCTGCGTACCTTCTTTGTTGTTCAGGTTATGCGTCAGGTCGTTTTGCAGCACGATGGTGTTGGCGCGCAATACGCTGCCGCCGTGCTGCACAATTCCGTTCACATTAAGCTGACCGTATTTGGTACTTGAACCACCGCTCACACAAAAGATCACACAGGCTTGCCACGATGTCGCTTGCTTGCCGTTGGTGATCTCGCCGCGAATGTTGCCGCTGATCACAATGGTCTGCGCCTCAAGTACCGGGCCATCGAGTGGGCCGGCGCTTGCCGGCGTGCCAAACAGCCCGAGGGCTGTGGCGGCCACGACCGGCAAGCAGATGGCGCGCTGCGCTTTCATCGCGGCCCTTGCTTACGGGTTGCCATTGATGCTGCTGGCGCCGCGCTGATAGATCGCGTTGACCACTTGGGTCTCACCCTGGTTGTTTTTCAGTTCTTTATTGATTTCGCCAGAGATCGTGACGTCCTTCTTGAAGTTGATCACGCCGCCGCCTTCTTGTGCGATGGCGCCGACAATTTGCGAGCCGGACTTGGTGGAAAACGCTTCCATCGTCGCGCTCACGCCCACGGCCTTCACGTCCACGTCCAGGCCACCCTTCATGCCTTGGCGGCCATTGGTTAGTTCTGCATTGATCTTGGTGTTCAGGGTTGCGTTGCCTTCAAAGTTCATCACTGGATCACCAGGGCCTGCAAATGCGGCGGTGGCAAAGCAGGTGGCAAGTGCTGCGGCGATCAGTTTGGCTTTCATTGCATTTCTCCTTAATGGTTCCTTGGGTTTGGTTCGGATTGGGACCGTGCTTGTTGCGCGATCTGCCATTAAGTCGTAGCCGGTTCGTCAACGGTTCAAACTTTTTGACATTTCGGCATCGTGCAAATGCGGTACGCAATGCGGCTGTTTTGCAGAGGCTTTTCAAAAGCAAAGACGCAATATCCATGAGTATTTTCAGGCAAAAGTGCTTCAAAACCCGCATGGATATTGCGTAGAGCCGTTAAAAAAGGAGCCTTGCGGCTCCTTTTCTTGTAGCGACTGCACTAGTGAAACGCTAGAACTCCAGCTTCACGCCCACATTCACACGCCGCTCGGAAAAGCTGGATTTGCCAAATAGCTGCTCGTAGTCCGCAAAGGCAGACAAGCCACGCTTGAACTGCGCCGAGACCCCAAGGCTGAAGAAACCAAAGCTCTTGTCGGTCTCCAGTTGCGGGTCAACCACCACTTGCACGGTGGAGCCAACCAACTGCGCGGTGACTGCGCGCACGCTGTTCTGAGTCTGCCGCTGCATCTCCAGCCGCGCATGCGGAATCACAATCGCGCCGCCGGTGGGGATGATGTACTGCGCTTCACCACCCAGCGTGATCACGGTGGAGCGCAGGCCTTGATCGCCGACGGAAAGCGGGCTGTCACCACTCTCGGTAAAGCCGTTGATGTTCACCCGCAGCGCATCCACGCGCACATAGGGCGACAGCACAATCGCCTCGCGCAAAAACTGGTAGCCGCTCGTGATAGATAAGCCGGTGCCGCTGCCTTTGGTGCTGGCATTGGCCAGATTGCCGGTGGTCGCAATACGCTTGAGCTTGAAATTGTTGCGCGCCGCCGATACCGCGGCGTCGATGTACCAGCGTGGCATTGGTTCAAACGAGCCGTAGAACGTCAGGCTGGTGCCACTTGCGCGCTGCGCATCCGTCAAGCCCGAAAGATCAGACGCTGATTTGGAATAACCGGCGGCACCGCCTACGACCATCTGTTTGCTGAAACGATAGTCCGCGCCCGCCGTCAAGCCATTGGTGCCAACTTCAAAGCCGTTGCTGCCCTTGAGCTCTTCCACCGACACCGTGCCCATGATGTACGCACCCCAGGCGCGGCTTTGGGTGGCATCAAATTCTTCGCTGCGGGCCGGCGCACCGGCCGAGCTGCTACCTGATTGGCCGCCCGATTGTCCACCGCCTTCTTTGCTGCCGCTGCTTGCGCCGCCGCCCGCACCAGGCACCGGAATATTGCGGCCATTGATTTGGACAGTGGTGTCATTGACCCATCCTGCAGTACCGCCCTGGCGGATGGTGCGGATGCGGCTTTGCACGTTGCCCAGTTGCGCGCGAATACCCGCCATGGAAGCCATGGTATTGGCGCGGACTGCTTCTGCCACTTGCGTGACAGATTTGGGGTCGGGCACGGCAGTGGCCGGATTTTGTGCGATATTCACTGCTACGTTGTAGGCGGGCGATGTGCCTGCTGCCGAGGTGAATTGCAAGCCAAAGCTATAGGCGCCTGGCGCAGCAATGGTTCTTTGCAGCGCTGCGGCGGGCAGCACGCGCGTCACCGTGGCAGCCGCTTGGCCGGCGATGGCGGGAATTGACCAGGTTTCTGTGCCAGTGGTTGCAGCCACACCATTGACGGTACAGTTCCCGTTGATGGTAAACGCCTGGCCGCTTAACGCCGGGGTTGGTGAAACCGTGGGTGCGCATGCAACCGCAGGGGGCGGCGTTACGGTGATGGGCGCGTTGATTGCAGCCGACGTTACGCCATTGAATGAAAACGTTAGAGACGGCGTGAAATTGCCAGCGTTTGCAAATGCGACTTGCAGTGGCGCGGCACCGACTGCGCGCGTAGCCGACGTGGCAGCGGTGCCATTAACGACCGGCCCTGCAGCCGCAGGAAACGTCCACTGCTCGGTGCCTGCGGTTGCGGCGACGCCGTTGACGGTGCAATTGCCTTGCAGCGCGGCGGCTTGACCGGTTGTCATTGGATTGACAGAGTAAGTAGGCGCGCAGGCGAGCGTGGGCGTGG
>JBJOQV010000186.1:0-11341 GCA_046049785.1 Pseudomonadota bacterium | reverse complement strand
TATCGAGCAAGGCCCGGTACTTGAAGCTGCCGGCCTGCCCATTGGCGCCGTGACCGGTGCGCTCGGGCAGCGCTGGTACGACGTAGTAGTGACCGGCCAGGAAGCGCATGCTGGCCCCACGCCGATGGCGCTGCGCCGTGATGCGCTGCAAGCCGCCGCAGGGTTGATGCAAAGCGTCAACATCATCGCGCTTGCCGAAGCGCCCAACGCGCGCGGCACGGTCGGTTATGTGCAGGTGCATCCCAATTCACGTAATGTGATTCCCGGCCGGGTCACCTTCAGCGTGGATTTTCGTCACGCTAACGATGCAGGGCTCATGCGCATGGACGCAACGTTACGCGCCGCTTGCATGCAGGTCCACAAGACCGGGCTGCTGGAGATTGAAATCAAAGAAGTGGTGTACTTCCCGCCAGCTCCGTTTGATGACGCGCTGTTGAACGCCGTGCGCCAAAGCGCCGATGCTCTGGGCTTGCTACACATGGATCTGGTCAGCGGCGCAGGTCACGACGCGGTGTATGTGGCACGCACCGCGCCCGCCGCAATGATCTTTATCCCCTGCAAAGACGGTATTTCTCACAACGAAATTGAGGACGCCAAACCCGAGCACATCACGGCCGGTGCCGATGTGCTGCTCAATGCCATGCTGCAGCTTGCGCAGCGCGCGAACTAGCGGCCGATACCTGCAGCAGCAAGCTCTTGTGCAAGCCTGATCAGCGACCGGTCGCTGCCGGCTGGCCCAAGCAGCGACAAACCCAGCGGTGCACCATCCCTGCCAGCCAGCGGTAAGCTCAGTTGTGGCAGCCGCGCCAGGCCCGCTACGCACAACATGCGCAGCGCTCGATTTCGGTAGTCTTCCAGCGCCGATTCCGGCGTGCTGCGCAGCGGCGCGATGTCCGGCATCGTCGGCACCAACAGTACGCCATCAGCGCCCAGCAGCGCGTGCATATGCGCAGTAAATCGCTCGCGGTAGACCGTGGCGGAGGCAACCTGCGCGTCCGTCACTGCCCGCGACCACACAAATCTTTCCGCAACGCCCGGGCCAAGCGGCGGCGCATAACGCTCGATCAGCGGCCCGTCGGTGATCCAGGCTTCGCGCCCTTGCAGGTAACGAAAGCTCCAAAACATTTCATCCATCGTGTCCAGCACAACGCCTGTGGGTTCGGCGCGCTCCAGCACCTGCTGAACCTGTGCAGCTGCATGATTGGCAGATGCGGCTGCTTCCGGCAAAAGCAGATCCCACAAGTCCTGCGGCCACAACATGCGCGGCTTTTGTGGCAGCGGGACGGAATCTGGACCGAGCAAAACATCGGCTACGCGGGCAAATGTCGCGGCGCTGCGTGCAAACCAGCCGCAGGTGTCAAAACTAGGCGCCAGATCAAGCGCATCTTGCAGGCTGACGCGGCCGTGCGTTGGCCGTAGGCCGATGACGCCACAGTGACTTGCGGGGCCGCGTACGGACCCGCCGGTGTCTGTGCCTAGAGCGAAATCGCACAACTGATTCGATACTGCCGAGGCCGAGCCCGACGATGAGCCACCGCTGATGCGGTCTGGAGCGCCGCCATTGACAGGGGCTCCAAAGTGCGCGTTTTGGCCATTCAGAGAGAACGCCAGTTCATCCGTGACAGTCTTTCCCACGCAGCGCGCACCGGCGTCCAGCAAGCGCTGCACCGTGGGTGCGGTCTGCGCCTTGATGCCGGAGCGGGCCAGCACAATCGGGTTGCCGCCGCTGGTGGGGTAGCCCGCCACATCAAACAAATCTTTGACGCCAAAGGTCAGTCCTGCGAGCAGGCCGGTGGATGCATGCGGCACATCGACGCTCGGATAAGGGACGAAAGCATGCGCCGGGTCGTGGGCAATGGTCATGGTGCGCGGACAGCCTGCGTTTGATCGGTATGGATGCAGCGTACGTGGTGACCGCCGCCAAGGTCAATGGCTGCAGGACTCGCAGCGCGGCAATCATCCGCTGCGAATGCACAGCGCGCGGCAAATGCACACCCGGGCGGCAGCGCAGATAAATCGGGCGGACTGCCGGCAATCGCCTCCAGCCGCATGCCCTTGGCCATGGCGCCGTGGGCGCGGCTCTTGAGCAGAGCCAGCGTATATGGGTGGCGCGGCGCGCGGATCAGTTGCCGTACGCTACCCTCTTCCACAATGCGACCTGCGTACATCACCGCGATGCGGTCGGCCACTTCAATCGCCGCGCCAATATCGTGCGTAACGAAAATCACGCCCAAGCCAAGATCTCGCTGCAATTCGCGCAGCAGCAGGAGCACCTGAATCTGCACCGTCGCATCCAGCGCAGTGGTAGGCTCATCTGCCAGTAGCAGTTGCGGCCGGCACGCCAGCGCAAGGGCGATCATGGCGCGCTGGCGCATGCCACCAGACATCTCATGCGGGTAAGCCGCCAAGCGCCGCGCCGGGCTAGGTATCCGCACCCGTTCCAGCAGCTCGAGAGCGCGTTGCTGCGCCGCGCTCGCCGTCACACGCTCATGCTGGCGAATCGCCTCGATAATCTGTGCACCAACGGTATAGACCGGGTCCAGCGCGAGCAAGGGCTCCTGAAAAATCATCGAAGCAATCTTGCCGCGATAGTCCGCCAAATCACGCATCGGCATAGCGAGCACATCACGGCCGGCCACCTGCACGCTGCCGCCGATCTGCGTGCGGCGCTCAGGATGCAGGCGCAACAGGCTGCGCAGCGTTACGCTTTTACCTGAGCCGGATTCGCCTATCAGCGCCAGCACTTCGCCGCGCGCCAGGCGCAAGTCCACGCCATTGACTGCATGCACGGGACGCTTGCCGCCGATAAACGTCACCGTCAGCTGGCGCACATCGACAAGCAATTGGTCGCTCATGGTGCTTGCTGCGCCGCCGAAGGATGCCCGCTGCCGGCAACATGCATCAGACAGAACGCATTGTGATCCGGCGCAATCTGTGTGCGCATAGGAACTTGCTCGCTGCACACCGTGGCTGCGTGCGCGCAGCGCGGATGAAACCTGCAGCCGGATGGCGGATTGATGGGGTTGGGCGGATCGCCCGCCAGCGGCGGCGTTTGCGTGGGATGATCCGGGTCCATCGACGGCATGGAAGATAACAGCGCCTTGGTATACGGATGCGCTGGCTGTTCGAACAACACTTCGGATTCGCCCACCTCGGCTACGAGGCCCAGATACATGACCATCACGCGGTCGCTCATGAAACGCACCACATTCAAGTCATGGCTGATAAACAGGTAGGTCAGGCCAAACGCATCCTTGAGGTCCAGCAACAAGTTCAGCACCTGCGCTTCGACCGATTTGTCCAGCGCGGACACCGCCTCGTCCAGAATCACCACTTTGGGCTGCAGCGCCAGTGCACGCGCGATGTTCACGCGCTGCCGCTGCCCGCCCGATAGTTCATGCGGATAACGAGCGGCAAAACGCGCCGGCGCCAGCCCCACCCGCTCAAGCAAATCATGCGCGCGCGCCATCGACTCGGCCTTGCTCACGCCGTGCACTTGCGGGCCGAAGGCAATGGAGTCTTCGATCGTCATGCGCGGATTCAAAGATGCATAGCTGTCCTGAAACACCATCTGCACCTGGCGGCGGAATTCCTTGAGCGGCAAATCGCGGCTGCCGACCGCGCAGCCATCAAAAATCACCTCGCCCGCAGTAGGATCGATCAACTGCATGAGCAAACGCGCCGTGGTGCTCTTGCCGCACCCAGATTCACCCACCATCCCCAAAGTTTCCCCGGCGTAGAGATCAAAGTCGATCCCGTCCACCGCGCGCACGGTACCGCCGCCACCCAGCGGCCCCTTCTTGAGCGCGAAATGCTTGATGAGGCCGCGCACCGACAGCAGCGGTGGCCTACTCATGATTTCACATCCATGGCCGAACGCAGCCCGTCAGACAGTACGTTGAACGCAATCGATGTAATGAAGATCATCGCACCCGGCAAAGCGGCGACCCAAGGCTGCGTATAGATCGCCGTGCGCAGGGTATTGAGCATTAGGCCCCACTCCGGCTCGGGCGGTTTGACGCCAAGACCCAGGAATGACAGGCCGGAAGCCAGGATCATCGATACCGCGATCAAACTGGTCGCATAAACAAAGATCGGGCCGAGCGCATTGCCCAGCACATGCGCACGCACGATAGTGAATGCATCTGCGCCGGATGCGCGCGCAGCTTCGACAAAATCGCGTCCGCGCAGCTGCGTTGTCACGCTCTCTGCGACGCGCGCAATCGGCGGAATGAACACAATCGTCAATGAGATCAGCGAGTTGACGATCCCCGCGCCCAGCGCCCCCGAAAGCGCAATCGCCAGAAGCACCGAAGGAAAAGCGTAAAACACATCGATCGTGCGCATAATGATCGAGTTGATCCAGCCGCCGGCATAGCCCGCCAAGATGCCGATGGCGGTACCGATCACAAATGCGAGCAGCACCGGTGTGAGCCCCATGAACAGCGACAGCCTTGCACCAACGATCAAGCGCGAAAGCATGTCGCGCCCAAGTTCGTCTGAGCCGAGCGGATAACCCTCGCTGCCGATAGGTTTGAGCCGCCCCAGCATGGTGGACAGATACGGATCGGCGGGCGCGAGCCAAGGGCCAAACAGCGCCAGGGCAAATAGAAACAGGACAACAATGCCAGCCGTCATCGCCACCTTGTCGCGCAGCAGGCGTGCAAACACCGAGCGCCAATAGCCGGGCGACTGTTCAATTGCAATGACGGGGGCGGCGATGGACGTCATGGTTTACGCACGCGCAATCCGCGGATCAAGCATGGTCTGGACCACGTCCACCAGCAAGTTCAGCACGACAAAGAAAAGAGCGAGCACCAGGATCGTGCCCTGCAGCAATGGCAAATCGCGCTGAAAAATCGCGCTGTTGAGTAAGAAACCCGTACCCGGCCAGGAGAACACGGTCTCAATCAAAATCGAGCCGCCCAGCAAGTAACCCAGCTGCAACCCCATCACGGCCAGTGCGGTGGGCGCGGCGTTTTTCACTACATGCCGGAACACACCAAATTGTGTAAGACCTTTTGCTTTCAGGCCAACCACAAACTCTTGCGCCAGGATATCGGCCACCAGTGCACGGACGGTGCGCGCAATGATGCCCATGGGAATCACCGACATCGTGATCGCGGGCAGCAACAAGAACTGCATGTGCGCCCAGTCCCAAACCCACAGGTCCGAGCCGCCCGGCCCCGCGCCAGTGGCTGGCAGCCAGTTCAGTTGCGCCGCAAAGATAATCACCAGCACCATACCCAGCCAGTAATGCGGCACGCTGACGCCCAGCACGCTGAGCATCGAAGCTGTTTTGTCCAGCCAGGAATCGCGGAAATATCCCGCAACAAAACCAAACAGGCAGCCAAAGAGAAAACCGATCAATGTTGCCACAGCTGCCAGCCGCAAGGTATTGCCAACGGCTTTGAACACCTCGCCCGCCACGGGCCGGCCGGTGGCGATGCTGGTGCCCAGATCGCCCTGGGCCGCGCGCAGAATCCATGAGCCAAATTGTTCCGGCAGGCTGCGGTCAAATCCGTACAGCGTACGCAATTGCGCCTGAAGCTCAGACGACGCATCCGGCGGTAGCACCGACACCAGCGGATCGCCCGGTGCCAGATGCACGAGCGCAAAACACACCACCGCTACGCCCAGCATGATGGGCAGGGCGTAACCAATGCGGCGGGCAAGATAAGCGAGCATGCGTGCCTAAACTTGCCGCGCCGATGCCAGATGGTTGCTGCGGGTCACTGGACCGTCATCGTTGCGATATCGATAAACCAGCTGCGCGGCTGCACGACGTTCTTGACCTTCGGCGACATGGCGCGCGGGCCAACGTCATGCGCAATCCACACAAACGGAGCTTCCTCGACAATCCGCGCGTGCAGCTTGGCTAACGCCGCGTCACGCGCCTTGTCGTCAAAACTGCTGCGCGCATCGGCGATCAGCTTGTCAAATTCATCGTTGCCGAAGTAGCCCCAGTTGTTGCTGGTGGGCGGAAAGGTCTTGGTGCTGGTGAAACGCACCATGGCAAAGAACGGGTCCATCGCCGCATAGCTCACGTTGATGGCGTTTGCGCCGTTGGCTGACGGGTCCTTAACACCTTTGCGCCAGTTGGTGAAAAGCGTGTTCCACTCAATCACATCAAACTGCACGTCAAAGCCACATTGCTTGAGCGATTGCTGCACAAACTCATTCATCGGCAGCGGCTGCATCTGCCCCGAACCGGACGCAGAGATTTGCACCTTGACCTTCAGCGGCTTGGCCGGTGTATGTCCTGCTTCAGCCATGAGCTTTTTGCCGGCTTCAGGATCGAAGCGGATGTCAAACTTGGGGTTACCCCACCAGGGGTGGCCCGGCGGCACCGTGCCCTTGGGCAGCCCCATCATGCCGCCCAGCAGCTTAAGCAGGCCGGTGCGGTCCACGCATAGATTGGCGGCGTGGCGCACGCGCTTGTCCAGCCAGGGCGAACCTTCCGCAAACGACAATTGCCAAGGCCAGACATGCGGCTGCTGATTAAAGTAGATCTGAAAGCCGCGCGAGCGAATCTGTGCCATTGCATCCGGCGAAGGCGCTTCAATCCAGTCCACTTGGCCGGACAGTAGTGCTGCGGTGCGCGCGTTGGCTTCCGGCATCGGCACCATCACCACGCGGTCAATTTGCGGCACCCGCTTTGGATCCCAATAGGTCTTGTTGGCCACTACCTCAAGCCGCTCGCGCGGCACAAAGCGCGCCATCTTGAACGGGCCGCTGCCGGATGCGTCTGCGGCAAAAGCAATCCACGCCGCCTTGGCTTTGTCTGCCGGCGTCGCACCCGCGGCAGCATCAAACTTTTTCTGCCAATGCGCGGGTGAGGCCATGAACAGGTTGGTCAGGTTCAGCGGCAAGAATGCATCTGGCTCGCTGGTGGTCAGCTCGACGGTGAGGTCGTCGATCTTGCGGGCGCTCCGTAGCGTGGGCATGCGCGAGGCGGTGACGCCCACCTGGCTCGCGTCGAAATGCGACGCGTCTTTGTCCAGCACCTTGCGCACGTTCCATACAACTGCATCGGCATTGAATGCAGCGCCATCATGGAACTTCACGTTCGGGCGCAGCTTGAACACCCACTTGGTTTTGTCTTTGGCATCCACCGCCCACGAAAGCGCCAAGCCGGGAATCAGCACGCTGGGGCCATCGATTTTGGACAAGTCCCAGTGGGTGAGCGCGTCGTACAAGGGAATGCCGGTGAAGCGGTTGCCTTCAAACCCTTGGTCGGGCTGGCCGAGCGTGCGCGGAATATCTGCCGCGGTCATGGCAATGCGCAGGGTTTTCTCCTGTGCGAACGCGCTGCCGCAGACCATGCTGGCAGCGATAACTGCCGCAGCCATCAAACGGCGCGGCTTAGACAATGAAACGCGAGGGTACATGCTGCTCTCCTTTTGGTTACGTTGACCGATAGCAACAGCCATGCCAGTCAGTCGTTTGGTAAAAAACGTGTACGGGTTCATGTGCGTGCCGCCAATGCATGCAGCGCGGCGGAAATGCCGGGCCAGCTGTGTGCAGGGTTTTGCGCAGGCCGCACGCCATGCGGGCCAGCCCGCGCACGCGCACTGGCGCATTGCCAGGCGTAGCGCACGCCGTGATCAACACTGTCGATCAACACATCACGCAGCGTTTCTTTGCTGGCCAGTGCGCAGCCAATCTCTGACAGCGCAGCGCCGCCCAGTATCAGTGTTTTGAGCTGCGGATGGCGCGCGCGCAGCGCCAGGCATGCGCTTTCCAACTGCGCCTGCGCGGCGGCCGCATCCGCGGCAAGTTGCGGGCCGTTTTGTGGAAGCGCCAAGACTTCCAACAGTTGCTGCTCAAGTTTGAGGTTTGCGGCCAGCCGCTGCAGCATCGGCACCCACGCAGCGCCTCCGGTGACGATGGCAAATGGGCCTGTGCGTGCCGCACTCGTCATGGCCACCTGCGCCAAGCCGCAGACCTGCGCCGTCGCGATCTGCTGCAGGGCAAACAGCCCAGGGTCGCCGAAACATGCGATCAGCACAGCGTCGGGCTGCCCATGCTGCGCGGTGTGCTGCGCATAGGCTTCCAGCGTGGCGTAGGCGGCGATGGCGGCGGTGCATTCGTCCGCGATGTAAGGCGCGCCCAGCGCTGCGGTAACCGCATACAACTGTGCACCCGTCGGCGCGCAGGCGCTCGCGTACGCATACAGCTGCTGCGTCACAAGCGTGCTGGTGTTGGGGTTGATGATCAGAAGCGATGGCATATCAGGGATTGAGCAGTTGCGCGAGCGCGGGCTGTGGCACTGGCACATCGGCCACCTCAAGCTGCGACTGCAAGCGGCGCAGATGCTCCTCCATTAGCTTGGCGGCGGCAGCTTTGTCGTTGCGGGCAATGGCACGCAGCAAAGCACGGTGATCGCGGCACTCGCAGGCGCGCAACATGCCGCGCTGGCGCGGCGGCTCGCCATAGTCGGCGCGGCCAAAACGCATCAGCACGAGCGAGGTGCGCACAATCAACTCGCGCAGCACACGCTCGAGCGTGGCGTTGCCCGCTGCGGCGGCAATTTGCAGATGAAACTCGCCGGCCAGCCGGATCGCGGCTTGGCGCTGGTCAGCCAGGCGCGCGGCCTCTTCCTGCTCGATATTGCGTTCAAGCGCCCGCAGTTCGCGCGCACTGCAGCCTTCGATAAACGCACTCACAATCGCCGGCTCGACCAAGCGGCGCACCGCAAACACTTCTTGCGCGTCCTGCGCGGTGGGATCGGCCACGCGCGCGCCGGCATTGGGCACCAGCGTGACCAGCTGCTCGCCCGCCAAGCGGATCAGCACTTGCCGGATGCGGGTGCGCGACACGCCAAACACCTGGCCCAGCTCGTCTTCACGCAGGCGCGTGCCGGGCGCAAGGCGCTGATCCAGCATCGCATCGATGATGCGGCCGTAGATTTGTGCGTCGGTCAGCGCCGGCGCGTCAAGCGCGGGGCTGGATGGTTGCGCTGTCTGTGCGCGCTGTTTTGGCATGAGCAAAGCGGCTGTTGAAGTTGAACGTCAACAGGCATTGCAGGCTCCGTGCCAAGGCTTGCAGCGCTGAAACAGCCCGGATTGCATACAAAACTTGCATACGATTGCGCCAAGATTGTGCGTACAAGCACTAAAAGCAGGCACCGCGCGGTGCAGGGCGCCTCCGGGGCATTGAAAAGAAGAAATTCAAGGCATCTACGCAATATCCATGCGGGTTTTCAGTCATTTTGCCTTGAAAACCCGCATGGATATTGCGTGATTGGTTTTGAATCTATCCTGGATTGGTTGTCAGCACCTGCGCGGGCGCCGCGCTCTGCCGATACTCGCCCAGATAGCTGGTGAACGCGCTGGCGGTCATTGGGCGCGCAAACAGCCAGCCCTGCATGTAGCGCACGCCGGCTTTTCGCAGGTAATCGCGCTGCGCCTGAGTTTCCACGCCTTCGGCCACCACAATCAGATCGAGCCGTTTGGCCAGCGCGATGATGTGATCGACAAAGCCGGCGGACTCGGCATCGCCCTCCGCAATGCCGTCCACAAAAGCCTTGTCGATCTTGAGAAAATCAAACGGCAGTGTGCGCAGACTGTTCAGGTTGGAAAAGCCCACGCCAAAATCATCCATCGCAAAAGAAGCGCCCTGCGCCTTGAGCGCTTGCATCGGCGCCTTGACCGAGGCCGCGTCAAAGTGCGCGTTGGCGCGTTCGGTCACTTCAAACACCAGGCGGTCGGCGTTGAGCCCGGCGGCAGACCAGCGGCGCAAAAACTCGCCCAGCAGCGGGCTGGACAAGGTGCTGACGTGGCAGTTGATCGAAACCCGCATGCGCGGAAAGCGCCGCATCAACGGCTCCATCTCGAACAGCGTGCGCTTCATCACAAACTCGGTCAGCTCGGGCAGCAGGCCCATTTGCTCGGCAAGCGGCACAAACACCGCGGGCGACAGCGGCCCTTCGCGGCGATTGTTCCAGCGCGCCAGCACTTCGACGCCGGCAACAATGCCCTTCTCGGCATCAAAGAAGGGCTGATACTCGACGCTTAAACGTTCTGAAGCAATCGCGCGCGCCAGCTCGGCGTGCATGGAAAGCGCCTGCGATGCCAGTTTGCGCACGACCCAGTACGCCCCCGCGGCCAGCAGGCTAGCCAGTAGCACCACCCAGGGCAAGCGCTGCTTCCAGCGATCGATGGCCAGATGCGCGTTGGACACCGCAGCAATAGCGACTGGATACTTGGCGCTGCGCGCAACCGAAAAAATCTGCTGCCCGGGCCGCTCGCCGCTGCCGGACACGCTGGCCAGCAATTGGTCTGCAGTCGCGTCTTCAATCACGCCCACGGTCGATAGCGCGACGCGGCCGTCATACACGTAGTACACACCGTGCTGCGCGTTGGGCTCAAAGAACGCCAGGTAGTCCACCATCGCCGCCGGATGGACAATCAGATAGCCGGTGCCGCGGTTGTAATAGCGCATCGCCAAAATCAGGCTATGAGGCCCGCCGTCGGGCACGCGCTGCGCGGCAATCAGCAAGCCATCGACCGATGCGGCGTCTTTCAGCCGCTTGGCCACATCCACCGGCGGCTCAAAGCGTTCATACTGGTTGCACAGCAGGCTGTTGTCGTACAGCACGCCGGCTTCGCGAAAGTACGGGCTGCGAAACACAATGTCCCGCAACTGCGATTGCACGTCGTTGTCGCAGCCGCCGGCTGCCAGTGTGTCGGTGAGATTACCCAGAACCTGGAGCTGATCCGAGCCGGAGGCAACGATCGCATCCAGCCGGTCGCGCGCTGCGCTGGCGACGTGGTTCATGTCGTTTTGCACTGCGCGCCGCGCATCCCAATACGACCAGCCCAGCACCGCCGCAGCCGGCAGCAAAATCGCCAGGATCAGCAGTGCGGTCAGCCACCTGATTGCGCGTAAAGACAAAATGCTGCCCCTTGCGACGACACCGCAGTTTGTGCGTCAAAGGGCGCTTTATACCTGAGTGCGGCGCCAAGCCCCATACCTAGTTATCGAGGTTTAACAATCGTGCCGCTGCGACGTGATCCAGCATCGACGCGGCTCTTCAAGCCATTTAGGCCAAGAAGCCGCATCCGTATTGCGTAGGTGCCACTGAACTACTCGTCGCTGGCCATCGCTTTGTAGATCACTGCGCCGATTATCGCGCCCACAATTGGTGCGGCCCAGAACAGCCACAGCTGCTCAATCGCCCAGCCGCCGACAAAAATCGCCTGACTGGTGGAGCGCGCTGGATTCACCGACGTGTTGGTCACAGGAATGCTGATCAAATGAATCAAGGTCAGCGCCAAACCAATGGCAATCGGCGCAAAACCGGCTGGCGCGCGCTTGCTGGTGGCGCCCAAAATCA
>JBJOQV010000185.1:0-4104 GCA_046049785.1 Pseudomonadota bacterium | reverse complement strand
GAGGGGACTGAGCGTCAGTTGCGCGGCGTAGGCGACAGGCTCGCTACTGCGCAACCCGCTTCATCCAAGCCTGCACATTCGCTTCCAGCAGCGGCAATGTCACGCCGCCGTGGCGCAGCACTTCGTCGTGAAAATCGCGCACGTCAAAACGCGGGCCTAGGGTTTGGCGGGCGCGCTCTTTGAGTTCGATGATTTTGAGTTCGCCCACTTTGTAGGCAAGCGCCTGGCCGGGGTTGCCCATGTAGCGTTCGATGGGGTTGGCGGCGGCTTGCAGGGTGATGCCTTCTGTGTCTACCAGTTGCTGCATGGCTTGCTCGCGCGTCCAGCCGTAGTGGTGCAGGCCGGTATCCACAATCAGGCGGTTGGCGCGGTGCAGCTCCAGCAGCAAGCGGCCCAGTTGGCTGTAGGGGTCTTGGTACAGACCCAACTCGCTGCCCAGGCCTTCGGTGTATAGCGCCCAGCCTTCGCTGTAGGCGGTAAAGCTGGTGCGGCGGCGGTACAGCGGCAAATCAGCCTCTACCTGCAAGGCGATTTGAAAGTGGTGGCCGGGCAGGCCTTCATGCAGGAACAGCGCTTCCATATTGGCGCGGTTGTATTTCTCCGCGTCCGCCACGGGGAACATGAATACACCGGGGCGCGTGCCGTCTTCACTAGGCCGCATGTACTGGGCCGATGCGCTGGCGGCGCGAAACGCAGGGGTGAGCTGAATATCCAGCGGGCTTTTGGGCCGCATGCGGAATTGTTTGGGCAAATTGGGTTCAATGCGCGCTTGAATCTCGCGGTACTTGGCAATGATCTCGGCGCTTGATTTGAACGGGTAGAGCGCAGGGTCGGCGCGCATGGCGATCAAAAATTCATTCACCGTGCCGGTTTTGCCTAGCGCGTCACGCACCTTGGTAATTTCGCCGTGGATGCGCGCCACTTCGTTTTTACCCAGTTCATGCAGCGTGACGGGGTTCATTTCCAGCGTAGTGTTGCTCTTGATGGCTTGTGCGTAGCGCGCCGCGCCATCGGGCAGGCCCGCCAGGCCATGCGTGGTGCGCGCCTTGGGCACATACTCGTCGCGCACGAAAGTGGCCAGTTTGAGATATGCGGGGCTCAGCGTTTGCGTGATCAGCCGCTCGTATGTGCGCGTGAGGCGGGTTTGATCTGCGGCAGAAAAGTTGCTCGGAAAGTCTGTCACGGGCCGGTAAAAAATAGATTCTTTCACTGGCTTGTTGGCAACGGCTTCTAGCTGCGGCACCACGCGCTGCGCAAGCACTTGTGGCAGCGTAATGCCGCGCGCCATACCTTCACGCATGTTGATAATGGCCTGGTCTACCCATGCCGGAAACGCCGCGGCACGCTTGGCAAAGTTGTCGTAATCGCGCACGGTCTTGAAGGGCTGCGCGCTCACGCCCGAGCCAAACTCCGCCAGCGTATTGGGCAGAGACCACATCGGTGAAATCGGTGTGAGGTGCGGATCAAGCCGCGCATTGGCAAGCTGGTTTTCTACGCTGGCGCGAAAAATGGCAAGCGTGAGCGCGTCTTCTTCATGCACAACAGCACTTTCCAGGCGCTGGGCGGCGGCCAAAGCGCGTTCTTGAAACTGGCGGAACTGGTCGCGCCGCGCGGCGGTGTCTGCCGGCAGCAGATGGTTGTAGCGCGTATCGCCCGTGAACGTGGCACCGATGGGGCTAAAGGCCAGCGCTTCATCGCTATAGCGATTGACCAGCGTTTCAATGGCGGTGGGTTTGCGCGGCGTGGTGGGCTGCGCGTGCAGCGTGAAAGTACAGAGCAGGAGCGCAGCAAGCGCACACTGCGTAAGCAGGCGGGTAGCGAGCATCAAACAAACTCCAAAGCTTATGGCTGGAGGTTGCAAGGATACAGCGGCCAATTCCGATCATCACCCCGCAAAACGTTGGCAGTTGCGGGTGAGTTCAGACAAAGAGTGTCTAGGGGCGCGGCTGCGGCACTTTCTGACTAGCGACTTTTACACCGAACGCCTTGGCGAGCTTGTTTGCATCGCGCGCGGAGCGTGCAAGCGCCTTGCGCAGAACCTTTGAGTCAGGGATCAGGGATTTCTTTTGGCGATTGCTTTTAGCTTGATCCATTGAGGGGCATCCATAACGTCTGTTGCGCTTCCACTATACATTGCTACAAGAGAAGCGGTGCTACCTTCAGAATTATCAAACACCACCCAAGCGTCACACAAGGGCATATAAAGAGAGAACAGGTTTTTTGCACTTCGAGTAAAGCGGCGTTTGATAACGTCTGGGGGTACATCATGCCCACCTAATTTGACACGCTGCTTTACGCGCCGCAGCGCTAGTTGAACGCTTGCAACAGAGAAGTACAGCACAACAACTTCGTATCCGGTTTCTTTCAGTTTTTCTAAGAACGGTGCGAACGACTTGCTGGAAAGCGTAGATTCAAATGCAAAATCCAAACGCTCCTCAGCCAATTGTCGTAAGCGTCGCAACATGATGCGTCCCGCTTCAAAGGCCACGGCTTCGGTATTGCGTCCAGAAAGGCCGCGCGCGATATAGTCAGCGTTAACGAAGATCGGCACATTGAACGCATCAAGCAACGCATCGGCATGCGTACTCTTTCCCGCACCATTTGGACCGGCTATTACCACTACACGAGGCTTTCGTTTTGCCAAGTCGATCCTCTCTTTTGTAGTGCTCGGTCACCCTGCTAGCTGGCCTGCTCCCATGGGGCGTCACAGTCAGCTTAGTTCATTGGCCTTGCTTCATCCCCCGAGCGATTTGGGCGGGATTTTATTTCGCCCAGCTATCCTTCAACCCCACCGACTGATTAAACACCGGATGCTCCGCGGTGTGATCCTTGCGATCAGCAACAAAATAGCCGTGCCGTTCAAACTGGAACTTGTCGTCGGGTTTGGCTTGCAGCAGTGATGGCTCGACGTAGGCGGTAATGACTTCTTTGCTGCGCGGGTTGAGCGCGGAGAGAAAATCGCGGCCACCGGCATCGGGCTGCGGCTCTGTGAACAGGCGGTCGTACAGGCGCACTTGTGCTTTGGCCGCGCCTTTCACGCCCAGCCAACTGATGACGCCTTTGACCTTGTAATTGCTCGCGCCGGGGGTGCCGCTTTTGCTATCCGGTTGCAGCTCGGCATGCACGGCGATCACATTGCCTTGTGCGTCTTTTTCACAGCCGGTGCACTTAATGACGTAGGCGTACTTCAGGCGCACCAGCGCGCCCGGTGCAAGGCGGTGATAGTTTTTTTCCGGCACTTCCTGAAAATCCGTGTCGTCAATCCACAGCTCGCGCCCAAAGGGAATGCTGCGCGTGCCCATCTCCGGCTTGTTGGGATGCAGCGGTGCGCTGCACTCTTCTGCATGGCTTTCCGGCAGATTGGTGATGATGAGTTTGAGTGGGCGCAGCACGGCAAAGGCGCGCGGTGCTTTGGCATCCAGGTCATCGCGCAGCGCGGCCTCGAGAATGCTGTAGTCGATCCAGCTATTGCTCTTACTCACGCCGGTGCGCTCGCTCATCAACTGAATGCTCTCGGGCGTGTAGCCGCGGCGGCGCAGACCCGCCACCGTCGGTAAGCGTGGATCGTCCCAGCCATCGACATGCTGCTCATCGACAAGCTGCTTGAGCTTGCGCTTGGCGGTGACGATGTAGGTGAGATTCAGGCGCGCAAACTCATACTGGCGCGGATGCGGCGTTTGCAGCAGACCGCCTTCACACAACCGGTCGAGCAGCCAGTCATAAAAAGGCCGCTGATCTTCAAACTCCAGCGTGCAGATGCTGTGCGTGATGTTTTCCAGCGCATCTTCAATCGGATGCGCATAGGTGTACATGGGGTAGATGCACCACTTGTTGCCGGTGTTGTGATGCTCAGCAAAACGGATGCGATAGAGGGCCGGGTCGCGCATGTTGATGTTGGGGCTGGCCATGTCGATCTTGGCGCGCAGAATGTGACTGCCCTCTGCATGCTTGCCGTCGCGCATTTCGCGGAACAACCGCAGATTTTCATCCGGCGTGCGCATGCGGTAGGGGCTGTTGATGCCTGGCTCAGTCAATGTGCCGCGCGTGGCGCGCATCTCTTCGGCGCTTTGGCTATCGACATAGGCGTGGCCAAAGGTGATCAGG
>JBJOQV010000184.1:0-6428 GCA_046049785.1 Pseudomonadota bacterium | reverse complement strand
TGTCCTTGATCGCCGAAATAGCGGTGGGGCCACGCTCGGACTTGCCGACCATCGAGATCAGGCCAGTCTGTTCCAGCATCATCCGGGTGAACTTGTCCATGCGGGTGGCGGTGGTCGGTCCGGCCGGGCCGACGTAATAAATCACGCGGTTGGTAAAGTCCACCGGCAGCTTTTCGCCCTTGGCCAGCATGTCGGCAATGCGTTTGTGCGCAGCGTCGCGGCCGGTGAGCATCTTGCCGGAGACCAGCAGCGTTTGACCCGGCTTCCAGGCGGCGACCTGCTCTTTGGTGAGCGTATTCAAATCGACCTTGGTGCTCTTGTTGTAGTCAGGCTGCCAATGCACATCGGGCCACAAGTCGAGCGAGGGCGGTTCAAGGTACACGGGGCCGCTGCCATCCAACACAAAATGCGCATGGCGCGTGGCGGCGCAGTTGGGAATCATCGCCACCGGTTTGCCGGCGGCGTGCGTGGGGTACATGTTGATCTTGACATCGAGTACGGTGGTCAGCCCGCCCAGCCCTTGTGCGCCGATGCCCAGCGCATTCACTTTTTCATACAGCTCAATGCGCAGCTCTTCGGTTTTGTTCTGCGGGCCGCGTTTGAGTAGATCAAACATGTCGATGTCGTCCATCAAGCTTTGCTTGGCCATGAGCATGGCGCGCTCTGCCGTACCGCCGATGCCAATGCCCAGCATGCCCGGCGGGCACCAGCCGGCGCCCATGGTCGGCACGGTTTTGAGCACCCAGTCCACCAGCGAGTCGCTCGGGTTGAGCATGACGAATTTGGATTTGTTTTCGCTGCCGCCGCCTTTGGCCGCAACCTGTACGTCTACCGTATTGCCGGGCACCAGTTCGACGTGCAGCACGGCGGGCGTGTTGTCTTTGGTGTTTTTGCGTTCAAACTGCGGATCGGCCACGATTGAGGCACGCAGTTTATTGTCAGGGTAGTTGTAGGCGCGACGCACGCCTTCGTTCACTGCATCGTCCAGCGAACCCGTGAAGCCGCTCCAGCGCACATCCATGCCCACCTTCAAAAACACATTCACAATGCCGGTGTCTTGGCAGATCGGCCGCTTGCCTTCGGCGCACATGCGGCTGTTGGTGAGAATCTGCGCAATCGCATCCTTGGCCGCCGGGCTTTGCTCGCTTGCGTAAGCGCGGGCGAGGTGGCTGATGTAGTCGGCCGGGTGGTAGTAGCTGATGTATTGCAGCCCGCCGGCAATGGATTCGATCAGATCGTCTTGCTTGATGGTGGTCATATCAAACAGCCTTCAATGTGCTTTACGCAATATCCATGCGGGTTTTGGGGCAAAAATGGCTCAAAAGGCTCATGGATATTGCGTACTCAGGTTTACATCAATCGTTGTGGGCGCGGCCATCACGCCGTTTGGCGGCATGGTCGGATGGCGCCATGATGCGGTCGCACAGCGCAATCGACAGCGCAGAAAATAAAAACGCGATGTGAATCACTGTCTGCCAAAGCAGAACTTTTTCAGTGTAGTTCGCGGCGTTGATAAAGGTTTTGAGCAAATGAATCGAGCTGATGCCGATGATGGCGGTGGCGAGTTTGACCTTGAGCACACTGGCATTCACGTGCGAGAGCCATTCCGGCTGATCCGGGTGGCTTTCCAGCCGCATACGCGAGACGAAAGTCTCGTAACCGCCCACAATCACCATGATGAGCAGGTTGCTGATCATCACCACATCAATCAGCGCCAGCACGACGAGCATGATGATGGTTTCGTTGAGTGCTATGGCCTTTTGGCCGACCACTTGGCCTGCCTTGTCGTATACGTTCAAATCGTATCCAACGGTGTCAACCAATACTTTGAGCGCCTGCTTGTCACCAAACACAGCTTGCACCAGATGCGTGAGCTCAACCCAAAAGTGAAACACATACACAGCCTGCGCGACGATCAGGCCAAGATAGAGCGGCAATTGCAGCCAGCGGCTCCAGAAAATCGCGCGCGGCAGCGGGCTCATGGATAGGGATTTTTGTTCTGCAGTTGGCATGATGAAGGTTAAGCAGCGAAGAACCGCAAGTTTACCGGTTGGCGGGCAGCCTCAGTCCACGCGCTTGTACATGCGAAAACGCTCGTCGCGATCCGTAAAGCGCCGGCCCTCCCAGATCAGCACCCACTGGCCTTCGGGCAGGGCGGGGAACACATTGATATTGGAAAGCCTGCGCAGCGAGTCCTGCGTCATCAGCCAGCGGCAGGCCGCTTTGGGCGGGCTGAGCGCTTCACGCGCTTCAAGCTCTTCTTGCTCGGCGCGCCGGCGCGGTTTGGGCGGCGCAACCGGCTGGGGCTCGAATTTGATGCCGGCAAAGTAAGCGAACGAGGCGCGCTGCGCCAGACCCAGCCGCTGGGTGGAGACGCAGGTTGCATCCGGCGCGGCCTGCGCGGCTTTGACTGCCACGTCGCGATAGGTCTTGGTGTGGTTCAAGTATGGCAGCCACAACGTAGTGAGCAAAATCCAGGTGGTGACAATGCCGGCGCTGGAAATAGCCATCGCACGCCACACCACCACCGGGCGCCGCGTCACGCGCCAGATAATCACCACGATCCAAAACGCGGTGGCCGTGAGTGCGACCGCCAGCGCCACGGGCGAGAATTCCACGACAAAGCCCGGCACGCGCCGCAGCGCAGTGCGCGCCATGGCCGGCGGCCAGCCGGTTTGCAGCGCAATCCAGTACAGCCACACCACCAGAATGACAAAGCTGACGGCCATGATGGAAAACCAGTCGATCGCGTTGATGGTGCTGCGATTGACCGTGGGCAGCAAAAACGCGGCCAGCACAATCGCGCCCGGCAGCAGTAGCGCCATCAGCGCTTCGTGCTCCTCTTCAGTGACCAGCAGATACAGCGCAAAGCCCACCACAAAGACGAGCGGCAGCGCAATATGCGAAGCCGATAGCCGGCTGCGCCAGCGCCATGCGGCCACGAGCGCAAAGGGCAGGGCCGGCCAGCCAAACACAATCAGATTACGGGCGTAGAACGCCAGCGCATCGGGTTCTTGGCCGGAGAATATGCTGATGTTCCAGGCATGCCATAGATCAAGATATTGCGGCCCTTGCGGATGCAGGTTGTAGACCAGCGCCGCCCACGCAGCCACTATGGCTAGCGCCAGCGGCAGAGAGACCTGGACGAACAGCCGCCGCGCAGCCGCCAGCGGCTCATGAATGCCGAAAATAAAGGCGCTGAGCACGAGCGCGTACAGGCCGATCTGCCAGCCACGCGTGAGCGTGAGCGCCGCCAGCGCCAGCCCGATGTACACAGTGCCGGTCTTGGGTACCTCGATGCTGCGCGCGATGGCATACAGCAGGAAGCACATCAGCGCGAACTGCGCCGCCTCGGCCGAGGTTTCGTGCAGCCGCATGAGCAAGCCAAGCGTGGCCAGCATGGTGAGCAGCGCACCATCTGCAATCGCGCGGCCGTAGTCGCGTGGATTGGGCGCGCCGCCAAACATAAACTGCACCGGCTGCGCCGCTTTGGTGCGGCCCAGAATGTAGGTGGCGTACCAGATGCTGGCCGCGGCTAAAAAGATGAAGGCCGCGGTACCAAGGCGCGCAGCCAGAGGTTCGCCAATCAGTGGCGCAAACAGCTTGAGCAGGATGGCGGAAACCCAGAAGGTGAGCGGCCCTTCATCCACCACGGGCGTGCCCGCCACGGCCGGCAACAACCAATCCAGCAGGCCACCGCTGGCCATGGACCAGGCGATGCCAAAGCCGATGGCGTCGTCTTGCCGCCACGGGTCGCGCCCAATCAGGCCGGCAAACGCGTATGCAACCAGCAGCGCCCAGAGCAGGGCGCGCGGCAGCTTTTGCGTGGCGCCCTGAGTGAGCAGCGCGGGGTTGGCGGATTGGTTCATGCGGTGTGCGAGAGCGTACGCGATTGGCGCGCATTAGCGCGAGGAGTTAGCGCGAAAAAGCGGCCCAAAAAAAAGGCAGCCAAAGCTGCCTTTTTTGCTTCCGGAGGGCGGCTTGCACCGCGCACGTCAGAACTTGCCTTAAGCAGCCTTCTTGGCGGTGAGCTTGCCAAACTTCTGGTTGAACTTGTCGATTCGGCCGGCGGTATCCAGAACTTTGTTCTGCGCGCCGGTGTAGAACGGGTGGGTTTCGCTGGTTACGTCGCACTTGAACAGCGGATATTCCTTGCCCTCGACCTTGATGGTCTCGCGGGTTTGCACTGTCGAGCGGGTGATGAACTGGAAGCCGTTGGAAACGTCGACAAACACGACGTCGCGGTAATTGGGGTGAATGCCTTCTTTCATGGTTCTATCCTTAAAAGTTGAGCCGCCAGTCCGGCAGGCGCTTGCGCCGCGAACCACGTGCTGAAAATCAAACAGATTCTGTAAAGCCTTGAATTATCTCAGTTTTTTCGCGCTCAGTCATTTCTGAGATGGAAAAACACGGTTCAGAAAGCACTATTTTAGTGTTCTATGCATATTCCATGCGGTTTTTCAGCCATTTTTGCCTGAAAAGGCGCATGGATATTGCGGAGCCGTGTTTTTAACCCCCGCGCTTCATCAAATCAAAGAACTCGGCGTTGTTTTTGGTCATCTTCATCTTGTCGAGGATGAATTCCATCGCCTGCACTTCGTCCATGTCATAGATGAGCTTGCGCAGAATCCAGATTTTTTGCAGTTGATCGCGTGGAATCAGCAGCTCTTCGCGGCGGGTGCTGGATTTGTTCAGGTTGATCGAGGGGTAAACGCGCTTTTCGGCCAAGCGGCGTTCGAGGTGGATTTCGCTGTTGCCGGTGCCTTTGAATTCTTCGTAGATCACATCGTCCATGCGGCTGCCGGTTTCGATCAGCGCGGTGGCGATGATGGTGAGTGACCCGCCTTCTTCCAGGTTGCGCGCGGCGCCAAAAAAGCGCTTGGGGCGCTGCAGCGCGTTGGCGTCCACGCCGCCGGTGAGCACTTTGCCGGAGCTGGGCATCACGGTGTTGTAAGCGCGCGCCAGGCGGGTGATGGAATCGAGCAGAATCACCACGTCCTGCTTCATTTCTACCAGGCGCTTAGCTTTTTCAATCACCATCTCGGCCACTTGCACGTGGCGCGCGGCGGGTTCGTCAAAAGTGGAGGCCACCACTTCACCGCGCACGCTGCGCTGCATCTCGGTCACCTCTTCGGGCCGCTCGTCGATCAGCAGCACGATCAAGGTGGAATCGGGGTGGTTGGTGGAAATCGCGTGTGCTACGTGCTGCATCAGCACGGTTTTGCCGCTCTTGGGGCTAGACACGATGAGTGCACGCTGGCCTTTGCCCAGTGGCGAGATCATGTCGATGATGCGGCCGGTGATGTTTTCTTCACCGCGCATGTCGCGCTCGAGCTTGAAAGGAATGTTCGGGTGCAGCGGCGTGAGATTCTCGAACATGACCTTGTTCTTGATCTGTTCGGGCGGCACGCCATTGGCTTTATCCACCTTGACCAGGGCAAAGTAACGCTCGCCATCTTTGGGCACACGCACTTCGCCTTCAATGCTGTCGCCGGTATGCAGGTTGAAGCGGCGAATCTGGCTGGGAGAGATGTAAATATCGTCCGGGCTGGCCAGATAGCTGGTATCGGGCGAGCGCAAAAAGCCAAAGCCGTCTGGCAGCACTTCCAGCACGCCATCGCCAAAAATCTGTTCGCCCATCTTGGCGCGCTTTTTCATGATCGCAAACATGACTTCTTGCTTGCGCATGCGTCCGGCGTTTTCGATTTCCAGGCTGGCGGCCATTTCCATCAGCTGTGAAACGTGAAGGGCTTTAAGTTCGTTTAAATGCATAGTTGGGAGCACCCGAAAGGGCAGAGAACCGCGAATGCAGTTCTAGGACAAGCTCAAGCTGAGCGGAATTGGTGTGTGATCAAAAAAATTTGGGAGTCACCGCGAAGGATTTGCTGAGTGCAAATTAAGGCCGGTCTGCGGTTGACCGTTACAAGCATTATGGGCGACGCCGCCAAAAATGGCAAGCGCCGCCTAAGAACGACAAAAACAACTGTGCGGAATTAGAGCTGCGCGTCCAAAAACGCGGTGAGCTGGCTTTTTGACAGTGCTCCCACCTTGGTGGCAACCACGGCCCCGTTCTTAAACAGCATCAGTGTGGGAATGCCGCGAATGCCAAATTTGGCCGGAACGGTCTTGTTCTCGTCCACATTCATTTTGGCCACCACCAGCTTGCCGGCGTAGTCTTTGGATACTTCATCCAGGATCGGCGCGATCATTTTGCATGGACCGCACCATTCCGCCCAATAGTCCACCAGCACGGGTGTGCCGGACTGCACCACGTCAGAGTCAAAGCTTGCATCGCTGACGTATTTGATATTTTCACTCATCGTTCATCCTTGGGTATCAGGGCGTCGCCCGTGTCACGATAGTTGCGGACGGGTTTGGAAATTTCCAGATAATCTTACATCCCGATCGCTAGCCGCGCTTTAATTGAA
>JBJOQV010000183.1:0-3015 GCA_046049785.1 Pseudomonadota bacterium | reverse complement strand
CGGTGATCGGCCAGGCCCATGTCGCCGGCGGGGTGAAATTCCGGGTTGGGCACAAGCACCAAATGTGCATCGACGTTGCCGCGTGCAACGTCTTCGATCACCGGTGCGAGCGTGAGGTAGTTGTATTCGGTGTAAATGTCTGCGCTCACCACGGCGAACGGGTCGTCACCCAGCAGCGGCAAGGCCTGCGCAATGCCGCCGGCGGTTTCCAGCGCTTCGTCTTCGCGTGAATAATGAATGCGGCAGCCAAAGCCTTCGCCGCTGCGCAGCGCGTGCTCGATATGATCGCCCAGCCAGGCATGGTTGATCACAATCTCGGTGAACCCTGCGGCCACCAGCCGATCCAGTTGCCAGCGGATCAATGGCTTGCCGGCCACGCCCAGCATGGGTTTGGGGGTAAAGTCAGACAGCGGCCGCATGCGCTCACCGCGCCCGGCTGCGAGGATCATGGCTTTCATAAGTTGTTTTCAGAGTTCTCGTTATTTGAATTGTAAGTACCGATGATTGATGCCCCAACTTTGCCCACGCTGGTGGCCAGCCGCGTGAAGCTGCGCTGGCTGACGGACGCCGACGTGCCGGCGCTGTATGCCGTGTTCTCGCATGAAGAAGCCATGCGTTACTGGAGCACGCCAGCCATGACGCAGATGGTGCAGGCGAGCGAGTATTTGCGCGCCATCCAAGCCGGGTTTGCGGAGAAGAACCTGTTTCAATGGGGCATTGCGCTACTCAAGACCGATGAGATCATTGGCACCTGCACGCTGCATCAGCTGGATGCGCGCAACCGCCGCGCAGAAATCGGCTTTGCGCTGAACCCCGCTTATTGGGGCCAAGGCTACGCCAGCGAAGCGGTGGGCCGCGCGCTGCAGTTTGCCTTTGGCCCGCTGCGCCTGCATCGCATCGAGGCGGACACTGATCCGCGCAACACTGCATCCATCGCCGTGCTCAAGCGGCTGGGGTTTGCGCAAGAAGGTCACCTGCGCGAGCGCTGGCTCACGCATGGGCAGGCGCAGGATTCTGCGCTATTCGGCCTGCTGGCGAGCGACTGGCGTGCGATGCAGACGCAAGGGCAGGCGCAGGGGCAACGCGCTCAGAACGCTCAGAACGTGTAACCGGTGGGGCGCTGGTAGTTTTCTGCGGCGTCCAGAATTTTGAGCAGCGGTAAAAAGACCCGGTAGCGCTCCAGCACGGCGCGTGTGTAGCGGCTCACGAGCGGAATGTCTTTCAGGTAGCCGTCTTTACCGTCCCGGTGATAAAGGCGTGCGAAGATGCCCAGCACCTTCAAATGGCGCTGCAGGCCCATCAGTTCAAAGTCGCGCCAGAACTCGCCAAAGTCCTGCGGCACTGGCAGAGCAGCGGCGCGCGCCTTTTCCCAGTAACGGATCGTCCAGTCGATTTGCTGCTGCTCAGGCCACTCGATGTAGGCATCGCGCAAGAGGCTCACCAGATCGTAGGTGATGGGGCCGTGCAATGCGTCCTGAAAATCAATCACACCGGGACTGTCCTGCTGCGTCACCATCAGGTTGCGCGAGTGAAAGTCGCGGTGCACATACACCGTGCTCTGCGCAAGGGCGGCCTTGGCAATCGTCTCAAACGCGGCGGTAATGACATTCATCTGGTCGGTGCTGGCCGGTCTGCCGAGGTGCTTGTCCAGATACCAGGTGGGAAACAGCATCATCTCATTGATGAGGCGCTCACGGTTGTATGGCCGCAGCTCGGCAGGCTTGGATGCGCGCTGAATCTTCATCAAAGCATCAAACGCGGCACTGTAGAGTGCTGGCGCGCTGCTTTGCGTGAGTTGCGGCAGATACATGGTCTGGCCCAGATCTTCAAGCAGTAGAAAACCTTGTTCCAAGTCTTGCGCATGAATCTGCGGCACATGCACGCCGGCCGCGCCAAAGAGCTGGCTTACGTGCAGATACGGCGCGCAGTTCTCGTGTGTGGGCGGCGCATCCATGATGATGTAGCTGGTGCTGCCGGCATGCACGCGAAAGTAGCGGCGAAACGACGCGTCTGCAGAGGCAATCTGCAAGGTTTCGGGCGCTAGGCCGTATTGGCTCTGCAGTTGCTGCACAAACCCTAGGGCGCCGCGTTCGCGCGCGGCTTTATCAATTGGAGCAAGAGTCATGGAGGGTGATCAAAGAAACCGGCGGTGCATTTACACGGTGATTTACATCTTGAAACCGCAAGCCTTGCATAAAAAGGCGCTGAACTCCTTAGGCTTCCTATAATACCGGGCAATTGCCGGCTTCAAGGGCTGGCATCATGCTTTCGCGCCCGATGGTGGCGCGCTTTTCAACTTTCCGCGCGCCCTGCCAACTGCTCTTGAAACGCCGCCCTCTCTACCCCCTGAGCTTGATTGCGCTGGCGCTTAGCGCTGCGGCTGCGCATGCGCAGGAAGGTTTTGAGCGTCCGCCGGCAGCGGTCATGCCCGCGCCAAAATCCCCCGAAGAATCGGACCAGCCGACGGTTGGCACCGCGCGCAGCATCACCGGCCAGCAAGACCAGCGCACCACACTGTCTGGCGAGGCCGAGCTGACCCGTGGCACGACGCGGCTGCGCGCCGACCAGATTGAGCATTTCATTGTCGAAGACGAAGTCCGCGCACAGGGCAAAGTGCGGCTGGATCGCGCAGGTGATGTGCTGCTCACGCCCGAGCTGAAGCTCAATCTGGATACCAATATCGGCTCCGCCACGCAGCCGGAGGTTTATCTGGGCAAGGTTGGTGGGCGCGGCAAGGGCGAAAAGCTCGATCTGCTGGGCGACCAGAAGCAGCGGCTCACGAATGTGGAGTACACCACTTGCAAACCGGGCGATGAGTCATGGCTGCTGCGCGCCAAGACCATTGATCTGGATCAGGACGCCAGCGTGGGCCAGGCCCGCAGCGCTTCGGTGATCTTCAAACGCCTGCCGATTTTGGGCTCGCCTTATCTAAGTTTTCCGCTGGGCCAAGACCGGCGCACCGGTTTTTTGCCGCCCTCGCTGGGGCTCACCAGCAAGACCGGCATTGACGTCACT
>JBJOQV010000182.1:0-5407 GCA_046049785.1 Pseudomonadota bacterium | reverse complement strand
TTGAAATTTGCTGCCAACATCGCTGACGCGTTGACGCAATATTCATCAGTGTTTTGCGGCATTTTTGGCCGGAAAAGCGCATGAATATTGCGTAGACATTTTTAAGGAAACGCTGATTAAGTCCGTTCGCGCCCCGCCTGTCGAAACGCATTTGCGAAGAGCTGAGTCAAATCAAACACTTGCAAATAGGCTTCGACAGGCTCAGCCCGAACGGAGGACTTCATCAGCGTTTCCTTAGATGTTGCGTCAACCGTGGCAAAACCGCTGCACGCCTGGCGGGCGGCGATGACGAATTTGCACCGCTTTCATCCAACGCAACAAATCCCCTTTAGCATGCATGTGGCCCATTGAAGTTTGCTTCTAGGATTATTTTGGATCGCATGCATGCTGCCGGCTTAGAACCCGCGCAGGATTTTTCAACGCTGTTTGATCTCTTGCCGATCGGCGCATACCGCATCAGCCGGGAGGGCGTTCCGCTGCGCGTCAATGCGGCCATGCTGGCCATCAGCGGCTTTGCCTCCGAGCAAGAGCTGCGCACGCAAGTCAGTAACGTGGGCGCCTGGTATGTCGATCAAGCGCGGCACCGGCAACTGGTGCATCAACTCAAGACCCAAGGTCACGTGAGCGGGTTTGTGTCCGAGGTAACGCGCCACAATACCGGCGAGCGCATCTGGATCAGCGAAGCAGCGCATGTCGTGCGCGATGCGCAAGGCCACGTGCTGTATTACGAAGGCACGGTAGAAGACATCACCGCCCGCGTGCGCACTGACAATGCGCTGCGCGCCAGCGAGCACCGCTATCGCGCCCTGACAGACAACGCCCGCGTGCTGACGCTGCTGGTCGCGCGGTGCGGCACCATCCGCTACATCAACGCGCAGGCACAGCGCATGCTGGGTTTTGAGCCGGCGGCGCTGGTGAGCACAGACATGATGGCGCTGCTGCACCCCGACGACGCTACGCTGTCGATGAACGGCTTTCAAGAAGTGCTGGCGCATATGAACCCCGGCATCGAAACGCCGGTGCGGGTGCGCTGCGCCGATGGTGCATGGAAAGTGCTGGGCGTGGTGGGCGTGGACTTTTTGCAGGACCCCGATATTCTCGGCGTGGTGCTCAATGCGCGCGACATCACCGAAGAACTCGAAATCAAGAAGGCGCTCACACACGCCGCGCGCAATGACCCGCTGACCAATCTACCCAACCGCGCATACTTTGAAGCGCTGTTTGCACAGGCGCAAAACAAGGTTGCGTCACACCAGCAGCAGGCCTTGCTGTTCATTGATCTAGACCGCTTCAAGTGGGTCAACGACAGCCTGGGCCACCCCGTGGGCGACCGCGTGCTGGTGCGCGTGGCCGAGCTGCTGCGCATCACCGTTACTGGCATGGGCCAGGTGGGCCGCCTGGGTGGAGACGAGTTTTGCATCAGCATCGTGGCCAGTAGCACGCAAGCGGTGCAAGATATCGCTGCGCGCATTGTCGATTTGCTGGATCAGCCGCTGCGCGACAGCGGCCAAGCGATTTTGCTGGGCGCCAGCGTGGGCGTGGCGCTCTACCCGCAGCACGGCAAAACCTACGACGAGTTGCTGCGCAACGCCGACCTGGCGATGTTCAGGGCAAAGTCTTGCGGCGGTGGCACGGTGTGCATGTTCTCTGAAGACATGGCCGGTGAGGCGCAGACACACCTGCAACTGGCCACCGACTTGCGCGTGGCCATTGGCGCGGGCCAGATCGACGTGGCCTATCAGCCGCAGTTTGATCTGAACACCGGTTTGCTGCGCGGCTTTGAAGCGCTGGCGCGCTGGACGCATGCGCAGCACGGGCAGGTACCGCCGGACCGGTTTATCCCAATCGCTGAGCAATCGGGCCAGATCGGCCTACTGGGCCGCCTGGTGATGGACAAGGCGCTGATCCAGGCCAGAGCATGGCTTGCCGCCGGCGTGCCGGATCTGCACCTGGCGGTCAATGTATCTGCACAGCAGTTGCGCGACAGCCGCTTTGCCGACGAGGTAGCGCAGCGCTTGCAGGCCAGCGGGATGAACCCGCGCCAGTTTGAAGTGGAAATTACCGAAAACTCGATCGTCAGCGCGTCCGCGCAGACCAAGGCCGACTTGCAGCGCCTGCGCGCCAATGGCGTGCTCATTGCCATTGACGATCTGGGTGTGGGCTACTCCAGCCTGGCGTATCTGAAAAATCTGCCAGTTGATGTGGTTAAGCTGGACCGCAGCTTTATCAGCGGCCTGCCGCATGACCGCTATGACTGCGCGCTGACCAACGCACTCACAGTGCTGGCGCGCACGCTGAACATTGAATTGATTGCCGAAGGCGTTGAAACCGCAGAGCAGGCCAAGTACCTGGCCACACTGGGCTGCCGGCTGGGACAGGGCTACTACTTCAGCAAGCCCTTGCCCCCCGATGAAGCGCTTGGCTTGGTGGTGCGCCAGCGCGTGGCGGCAGCGGCCTGATTGGGATCAAACCAGCTCTACGCAGTATCCATGCGGGTTTTCGGCAATAAATGGCTGAAAACCCGCGTGGATAGTGCGTAACACGCATTCAGATTACTGTCATTCCGAGTGCAGCGGGTTTTTGTCACCCGTCACCGCCTCTCAAATCACCCGCACGATCTTGAGCATATTGGTGCCGCCGGGGTGGCCCATCGGCTCACCGCAGGTAATTGCATACACATCGCCGCTCTTGAGCAGGCCGCGGCGCTTAAGTTCTGCTTCGGCTTGCGACAGCGCGGTATCGCGGTCATTGCTGGCGTCCATCAATAGCGGGCGCACGTTGCGGTACAGCGCCATTTTGCGCTGCGTGGCCAGCTTGGCGGTGAGCGCATACACGGGCGTGTGGGTCTTGTGGCGGCTCATCCATAGCGGCGTGGAGCCAGACTCGGTGAGCGCGATGATGGCCTTGCAGCCCAGATGATGCGCGGTAAACAGCGCTCCCATGGCAATGGTTTGATCAATGCGGGCGAAGGTCTTATTGATAAAGTCGCCGTCCAGCTCGATGTGCTCTGCCAGCTCTGCTTCCAGACAAATGCTGGCCATTGCCTCAACGGTTTCTACCGGGTATTTGCCAGAGGCGGTTTCTGCGCTGAGCATCACTGCATCGGTGCCATCCAGCACGGCGTTGGCCACGTCGCTCACCTCGGCGCGCGTGGGCACCGGGTTTTGGATCATCGATTCCATCATCTGCGTGGCCGTGATCACCACTTTGTCTTTGGCCAGCGCCAGCTTGATCATGCGCTTTTGCAGCGCAGGCACGGCGGCGTTGCCCACTTCAACCGCCAAGTCACCGCGCGCGACCATGATGCCATCAGACGCGTCCAGGATCGACTCCAGCACGCCGGGTTGAATCGCCTCCACGCGCTCGATCTTGGCGATCAGGCCGGGCTTGTGGCGCTGCGCCATGCCAGCCACGCCGCACAGCTGGCGCGCCATTTCCATATCCGTCGCGTTTTTGGGAAAGCTCACGGCCACGTAATCGGCCTGTAGCAGCATGGCGGTCTTGATGTCGTCCATGTCTTTGGCGGTCAGCGCCGGGGCAGACAGGCCGCCACCTTGCCGGTTGATGCCTTTGTTATTGGAGAGCTCACCACCGATTTTGACTTTGGTGTGAATCGCCTCACCCAAAACTTTGTCTACGGTAAGCACGATCAGCCCATCGTTGAGCAGCAGCACATCACCGGGCTTGACGTCGCGCGGCAGCTCTTTGTAATCAAGCCCCACACCGTTGATATCGCCCGGCTCGGTGCGCGACGCATCCAGGACAAACGGCGCGCCAATCTCAAGCTGCACCTTGCCGTCTGCAAACTTGCCGACCCGGATTTTGGGGCCTTGCAAATCGGCCATGATGGCGACTTCTTTGCCCACTTTCTGGCTGATCTCGCGCACGAGCTTGGCGCGGTCCAGATGGTCTTGCGCGCTGCCGTGCGAAAAATTCAGGCGCACCACATTCACGCCGGCGCGCAGCAGCCGCTCCAGCACGTCGGGCGATGAACTAGCGGGGCCAAGCGTGGCCACAATTTTTGTGTCGCGCGTGATGCGCGTGGGGGCGGAGGTGACTGGCGATGTACTCATGCGCATAGCCTAGCAGAATTACGCGCCAAATGTAACAAAATTACACACCGCGCAGCAGCATAACAGTCATGCCCGGCAGGCACGAATGCCTGCCGGGCATTGCGCCACTAGGCCGCCATGCGCGCCTGCAGCGCCGCCACCGCAGGCAGCGTTTTGCCTTCCAGAAACTCTAAAAAAGCGCCGCCAGCGGTGGAGATGTAGCTCACCTTGTCGGCAATGCCAAACTTGTTGATGGCGGCAATCGTGTCGCCGCCGCCGGCGATGGAAAACGCCGCTGAATCCGCAATCGCGTGCGCCAGCCCTTCGGTGCCTTTGGCAAACGCGTCAAACTCAAACACGCCCACCGGGCCGTTCCACACAATCGTGCCGGCGCTCTTGAGCATGCCGGCCAGTTGCGCGGTGGTGTGCGGGCCGATATCCAGAATCATGTCATCCGCGCTCACGTCTTTGGCGGCCTTGACCGTCGCCTTGGCGTCTGCGGCAAATTTATCCGCCACCACAACATCGGTGGGAATCGGCACGCTTGCGCCGCGCTTTGTCATCATGTCCATGATGACCTTGGCTTCGCCAAGCAGTTCATGCTCGCACAAACTCTTACCCACCGGCAGCCCCGTGGCAGCCATGAAGGTGTTGGCAATGCCGCCGCCCACGATGAGCTGATCCACCTTCTCCGCCAGCGCTTTGAGAATAGTGAGTTTGGTGGATACCTTGCTGCCCGCCACAATCGCCACCAGCGGCCGCTTGGGCGCGGCCAGCGCTTTGGTCAGCGCCTCAATCTCCGCCGCCATCAACGGCCCAGCCACGGCCTGCTTGGCAAAGCGCGCGATGCCATGCGTGGTGGCCTCGGCCCGATGCGCGGTGCCAAAGGCATCGTTCACATACACGTCGCACAGCGCCGCATACTTTTTTGCCAGTGCCTCGTCATCTTTTTTCTCACCTTTATTGACGCGGCAGTTTTCCAAGAGCACCGCCTCGCCAACGTTCACCGCAAAGCCACCATCCACCCAGTTTTGCTGCAGCCGCACCGGCTTGCCCAGCAACTCACTCAAGCGCTTGGCAATTGGCGCCAGCGAATCTTCCGGCTTGAACTCGCCTTCGGTCGGGCGGCCCAGATGCGAGGTGACCATCACCGCCGCACCTGCATCCAGCGCTTGCTTGATGGCGGGCACGGAGGCGCGAATGCGCGTGTCATCCGTAATGTTGCCGGCATCGTCTTGCGGCACATTCAGGTCAGAGCGGATGAATACGCGCTGGCCCTTGAGGTTGACATCAGAGAGGGTGAGAACGGTTTTGGTCATGTTTCAAGTTTCTAAGCCCCTCCCCCTGTGCACAGG
>JBJOQV010000181.1:0-4540 GCA_046049785.1 Pseudomonadota bacterium | reverse complement strand
TTCAATGCCTTGAACATGCGCTTGATGGCAGAAAGTTGATCAGCGCTGTCCAGAATCGCAAACGTCTGCGGCAAGCCGGCGTCGCGGTAGTGAATCCGCAAAAACCGGCTGCACAGCCCGTGAAAAGTGCCCACCCACATGCCGCGCGTATTGATCGGCATCATCGCAGACAGGCGTGTGAGCATCTCCTTGGCAGCCTTATTGGTGAAAGTCACCGCCAAAATGCCCTGCTGCGACGCGCGCCCTGTCTGCAGCAGCCACGCGATGCGCGTGGTGAGCACGCGCGTCTTGCCGCTGCCCGCGCCGGCCAGAATCAACGCGCTTTGGTCAGGCAGCGTCACGGCGGCAAGCTGTTCAGGATTAAGATGTTTAAGCAGTTGTTCCACGATGGCCGTCATGATAGCGGGGCGCCCCCAGACGGCCACAAATACAAACGGCCCTGGTAATGCCGGGGCCGTTTCTCAATAGATCGGCAAATGCCTACGCGGCAGGCACCGGCATACGCTTTACAAACACCCAGGCCCCGCGCTTGATCGGCGAAAGCGGTACAGAAACAATCCGCACAATCATCGGCGTCTCAGGCATGGCGTTATAAAACACATAGGGAAACGTCTGGTCGTAGCCGTCTCTGCCAACCGCTTCTTGAAACCTGCCCTGAAAATGCGGGTTGAATCCGCAATGCGCAAGGTCTTTGAAGAAGAACTTGCCCGGCTGCACGCGCGGGTCGCGATTGGTGATGGCACCTTCGGTCGCGTTGTAGCGCAGAATTTTGGTGTCGTTGTCCAGCAAGATCGCACCAAAGGGCAATTGGTTGAACTCTGGCTCAGCCAGCTTGTGAACGACTTGGGCGATATCTGCGCCTCTGTAGGTGAACTGGCGTGCATTAAATTCTTGTGTAACGGCCATGGCGACTCCCCTGAGATGTTTGATAGGGAGATGGTAAGAGCCGCAGTTTGTTCTAGACGAAAACAATGCCGATTTATCAACGCTACTGATAAGTAAGCAACACTTGCGGCCCGGCGACGCGTTTGTGATTGCCCGAACGTCAACCCAGTTTGCGCAAAATCACGGCCAGGCGCGCATCCATCGCATCGTCACCACCGGGCAGGTTGTGCCAGGCAATCACGCGCTTGGCGAGTGAACCCAGGTCGCTGCGTTCGCCCTGGAACGATTTGGCCAGCAGCGCAACTTGGCGCTTGAGCCGGTCGTCGCGGAACTCGTCCGGGCTGTCAGTCTGTGCGGCAATTTCCAGATCAAGCAGTGCTTGCAGCTTGGCTTGCTGCTGCTGCGGCGTTGCGTCGGCGCGTGCGGCCAGGCCGGCCTGGCGTGCGGTTTCAATGGCGTTTTTCTCCGCACCGCTGCGCAGATTGGTCAGCGCAGTTTTGGCAGCAGCTTGCGCGGCGCGCCACTGGTCGTTGATGGCATCTGCCTTGGCATGCGGCACGCGGCCTGCACTGTCCCAGCGCGCGGCCACATCGCGCAGTTTGGATTCGAGCATGCGCGGTTCTGTTTCCTGCGCCAGCACCCGCGCCTCCGCAATCAGCGCCTGCTTGGTCTGCAGGTTGGCTTGCAACTCGCTTTCGAGCTCTTTGCGCTTCTCATCGCGCCTGGCAAACACGGCATTCAATGCATTGCGAAATGCCTGCCAGGTCTCTTCTTCGAGTTTGCGCGGCAGCACCACGCCCAAACGCTCGCTGTTCCAGCGCTCTTGCAAGGCACGAATATCGGACAGCACACCGGGGAAGGGTTTGCCGGCAAGCGCGCCGGCTTGCTGCGTCAGCGCAGCGCGACGCGCTTGTTCACGGCCGCGTGCCTCGCCGAGCCGATCGTCCAGCTCTTTCATTACGGCCGCGTTTTGCTCAGACAGCTTGTCCGCCACCTTGCGGTTGACCGGCCCGGCGGCACGCCAGCGTGCCCACGCCTCGCGGCGCAACTGCTCCACCGCTTTCCAGTCCACAGTTTCCCAATCGACTTGCGTGAGCAACTCTTTCATCTCCGCAATCTGGCTGGCCTTGGCGCTGGCATTGTGCTCACGCACCTTGGCCATGGTTTTTTTGTAGGCACGCACCGGCTCATAGGCTTTGCCGGTAGCGGCGCGGAATTTGTCCCATTGCTTGTCGGTTGCGCCGCCGAGTTCCTTGTCAAGCGCACGCCACTGCTCCTGCAAGGCGTTGATTTCAGTCTCTTGCAGTTGCGGCGGCAGCGGCGTTGCGGCGATTTTTTCTGCACGCTCAATCAATTCGTCGCGCTTATTGACGTTGGTGAAGCGCTGCCAACCTTTGAGTTTGCCGGCTTGCTCAAGCAGCGCACCCAGCTCGCGCGCCATGCTCGCGGGCGCAAAGCGAATATCGTCACGCCGTGCAGCAATTTTGTCGTGCAGTTTGATGGCTTCTTGCGCATGCCCCTCGGCCAGCGCTGCTTCGAGCGCAGGCTTGATATCGGCAAAGAATTCGCGCGCAGCCTTGGCCTTTTCTTTTTGTGCTTCTTGGGCGGCAGCCATGGCGTCCTTGGCCTTTGCCAGTGCGTGCGAGAAGCGCTCGGCAAGTGCGATTGCCGGGCCTTCCAGCGGCGGCAGCTTGCGCCACGCATCCTGCAAGGCCTCGATGTCCTGCAGACCGATTTTTTCCGGGTTGAGCTTTTGCGCCTTGATCACCAAGTGTTCGCGCGCGGAGAGTTTTTCTGATTGCGCACGCTGCTGAGCCACATCGTGCTGGATGCTGGCGGCAAGTGCATCAATGTCGCGGCTGATTCTGGTGGTTGCGGGCGTTGCCTTCAGCAGGCTGGCTTTGCCAAGCGCATCCGCCACTGCACGCTGCACTTCGTCCGCTTGCATCGCTGCCGCGCTTGCCTGCAACTGTTTGAGCTGATCCTTGATCTGTAGCCACTCGCGCTGCGCTTCGGTCTGCTGAGCCAAAATTGCCTGGATGTCGGCGCGTAACGCTTCAACCGGTGCGCGCTCGGCATCCTCCACCTGATACTGCTTGGCCAGCGACTCATACGCGTGATCCGCATCGACAAATGCGCTGACTTCCACAGGCTCCTGCGCGCGCACAGTCTGGTACTGCTCAACTAAGCTTTGTAGCGCGGCGGCTTTCTTCTGCCCGGTGTGGATGGCATTTAGGCGGTCTTTGGCCAGCTTGAATACGCGGCGGTCTTTGTCGGAATAGCGCTTGACCAGTTCTGCGAGGGCAGCCTGCCCTTCAATGCCCTGCGCGGCTTCAAAGCGCAAGCTGGCGTTGGCACTTTGCGCAAACGCCAGCAACGCTGCATCGCGCTGCTCAGACGCATTTTGCGCAAGCAATTCCTGTAAGGCGGCACGCTTTTCACTATCGTCCGGCGGCGGGGCGATGGGCTTTTTTTCCGCCCGAACGGGCTGCGCCAAGCTTGGCCGCATGCCCGGTTTTTCCGCCAGCTTGTCTTTCTTGAAGAAATCCCACAAAAACATCGTTTACTCCGTTCGCGCTGCTGTGCAAACCGCAAACACAAAGTCTAGCAAAGCAAAGGCGTCTTTCCAGGCCTGCAAACGTATAATTCACGTTGATCAATCTAACGCACAATCACGCCGCGCACCCGCGCGCTCCCTAGTTGGCAATCCTGGCAATGAATCCAAAATTTGAACCCCGCGCAATCGAGCAAGCCGTCCAGGCAGCCTGGGCCACGGGCGATGTGTATCGCGTGACAGAAGACAAGAGCAAAAAGAAGTTCTACGCCTGCTCCATGCTGCCCTACCCCAGCGGCAAATTGCATATGGGGCATGTACGCAACTACACCATCAATGATGTCATGCTGCGCTATCTGCGCATGAACGGCTACAACGTGCTGATGCCGATGGGCTGGGACGCTTTCGGCCTGCCTGCCGAAAATGCAGCGATTGACCGCAAAGTGGCGCCGGCAGAGTGGACTTACGCCAACATCGCCGACATGAAAAGCCAGATGCAGCCGCTGGGCCTGGCCTTTGACTGGACACGCGAAGTCGCCACCTGCACGCCTGAGTACTACAAGTGGAACCAGTGGTTCTTTCTCAAGATGCTCGAGAAAGGCATCGCGTATCGCAAAACGCAGGTGGTGAACTGGGACCCGGTCGATCAGACTGTGCTCGCCAACGAACAGGTGATCGACGGGCGCGGCTGGCGCAGCGGCGCGGTGGTGGAAAAGCGCGAGATTCCCGGCTACTACCTGGCCATTACTCAATACGCGGAAGAGCTGCTCAGCGCCGTAACCAACCCCGAAGACAAAAACTATCTCAAGGGTTGGCCCGAGCGCGTACGCATCATGCAGGAAAACTGGATTGGCAAAAGCGAAGGTGTGCGCTTTGCGTTTCCGCATGACATCTACGATTCTGACGGCAAGCTGATTGGTGATGGACGCATGTACGTCTTCACCACGCGCGCGGACACGATTATGGGCGTGACGTTTTGCGCCGTCGCACCGGAGCATCCGATTGCGGAGCACGCTGCCAAGAGCAACCCCAAGCTCGCGGCGTTTATCGAGGAGTGCAAGAAAGGCGGCACGACTGAGGCTGAACTTGCGCTCAGAGAGA
>JBJOQV010000180.1:0-3430 GCA_046049785.1 Pseudomonadota bacterium | reverse complement strand
CTATGCACTACAAAACACGGCGTACTCGGTCAATATCAAGGAGCGGCTTGATTTCTCTTGCGCTATTTTTGATGCGCACGGCAATCTGATTGCGAACGCGCCGCACATGCCCGTGCATCTGGGCAGTATGGGCGAGAGCATCAAAACAGTGATCCGAGAAAACGCCGGGCGGACGTGCCCTGGTGATGTGTACGTGCTCAACGATCCGTACGCCGGCGGCACGCATATTCCCGATGTCACCGTGATCACACCGGTGTATTTGAAGGACGATGCGCTGCCCACGTTTTATGTCGGCTCACGCGGCCATCACGCAGATATTGGCGGGCTGACGCCCGGATCCATGCCGCCAAACTCCATCACGATTGAAGAAGAAGGTGTGTTACTGACCAACTTCAAACTGGTCGATCAAGGCCGCTTTCGTGAAACCGAGCTGCTGCAACTGCTCACCGGTGCTAAATACCCGGCCCGCAATCCCAAGCAGAACGTGGCCGACATGCGCGCGCAAATTGCCGCCAATCAAAAAGGCGCGGAAGAACTGCGCAAAATGGTCACGCAGTTTGGTTTGGATGTTGTTCAAGCCTACATGGGCCACGTGCAAGACAACGCAGAAGAGAGCGTGCGCCGCGCCATCACGGCACTCAAGGACGGTGCGTACACCTATAAGCTCGATAACGGTGCGGTGATTCAGGTGAAAGTTACGGTAGACCACGCGCAGCGCGAAGCAACCGTGGATTTCACCGGAACTTCCGCGCAACTGCCCAATAACTTCAACGCGCCCACCGCGGTGACGATGGCGGCGGTGCTCTACGTGTTCCGCACGCTGGTGAATGACGATATTCCACTGAACGCCGGCTGTTTGAAACCGCTGCATGTGATTGTGCCCAAAGGCTCTATGCTCAACCCCAATCCGCCATCGTCAGTCGTGTCCGGCAATGTGGAAACGTCCACCTGCATTACCAATGCGCTCTATGGTGCGCTGGGTGTGATGGCCAGCGCGCAAGGCACGATGAACAACTTCACCTTTGGCAATGATCGGTTTCAATACTACGAAACGATTTCCGGTGGTAGCGGCGCTGGCGACGGGTTTGACGGCACCTCCGTTGTGCAGACCCATATGACCAACAGCCGCTTGACTGACCCAGAAGTGCTGGAGCTGCGCTTCCCGGTCATGCTGCAAAGCTACGAAATCCGCCGTGGCTCTGGCGGGGCAGGGCGCTGGCATGGTGGCGATGGCGGTGTGCGCCGCGTGAAGTTTTTGCAGCCCATGACCGCGGCGATTCTCTCCAACAACCGCATCCACGCGCCGTTTGGCATGGCCGGCGGGCAGGATGGCGCGGTGGGCCGCAACACGGTAGAGCGTGCCGATGGCAGCATCGAGGCGTTGCCGCACGTGGGCAGCGCGCAGATGAACCCGGGCGACGTGTTTGTGATTGAAACGCCCGGTGGCGGAGGGTTTGGAAAGGCTTAACGCAATATCCATGGGCATCTTGAAGCATAAATGGCTGGAAAAGCGCATGGATATTGCGTAGAGGTCATTTAAATGCATGCGTTTGGGCCTGCCTACGGCGCGTCTTCTAAACTCACGCCTTACGCATTGCTGCATCCTCCTTTGCCTGCCCCATGTCCAGCGCTGACCAGCACGTTTTACCCTTTCCCGGCCCACAAGCACTCTCTGAATTCCGTCGCGATCAACTAGCCGCACGGCTGCATGCCACTTGCCCCGCCGTCACCGGCGTCACCGCTTGGTTTGTGCACTATGTGGCCACCAGCGGCGCGGCAGATGAAGCGCTGCAATCCAAGCTGAAGGGCTTGCTTGAATACGGCACGCCAGTGGCTGCTGGCGATGCGCAGGGCGCGCATTTCATTGTGGTTCCGCGCCCCGGCACTGTGTCCCCCTGGGCCAGCAAAGCGACTGATATTGCCCACAACTGCGGCGCGCACAGCGTACGGCGCATTGAACGCGGCTGCGCATACCGGCTGGAACTCAAGCGCGGCTTGCTGGGCGGCGCAGCCAAACTGACAGAGGCTGACCGCACCGCCATCGCAGCGCTGCTGCATGATCGCATGACCGAAGCGGTGATGCCCGCAGACTTTGATCCCGCGCTGCTGTTCGCGCCGCTGCAAGGCAAGCCGATGGCCACCGTGGACGTGCTCGGTCAAGGCGCCACTGCGCTGCAAGCGGCCAATCGCAGCATGGGTTTGGCGTTGTCTGAGGATGAAATCGAATACCTCGCAAACGCTTTTGGCAAAGACCTCAAGCGCAACCCTACAGACGTTGAGCTGATGATGTTCGCGCAGGCCAACAGCGAGCATTGCCGCCATAAAATTTTCAACGCGGACTGGACGATTGACGGCAAGCCGCAATCCATCAGCCTGTTTGGCATGATCCGCAACACCCACGCCAAATCACCAGCCGGCACGGTGGTGGCCTATGCAGACAACTCCGCGGTGATGCAAGGCACCGTGGCGCAGCGTTTTTATCCTGCACCTGCAGAGCAGTCGCGCGAAGACATCGTGTTTGGCATGCAGTATCAGCCGCGCGAAGAACTCACGCACACCTTGATGAAGGTGGAAACGCACAACCATCCCACCGCGATCTCGCCTTTTCCCGGTGCGTCTACCGGCGCGGGCGGTGAGATTCGTGACGAAGGTGCAACCGGCCGAGGCGGCAAGCCCAAGAGCGGCTTAACGGGGTTTTCGGTATCGCACTTGCATCTGCCTGAGCTGAAAGAAGCTTGGGAAAACGATCATGATGTTATTACGCAATCAAAGGCAAGCGCAGCATCGCCTTACGGCAAGCCAGAGCGGATCGCTTCCCCCCTGCAAATCATGATAGAAGGGCCGCTCGGTGGTGCGGCGTTTAACAATGAATTTGGGCGGCCGAACTTAAACGGCTATTTCCGCGTGTACGAGCAGAATGTGGGCGGCACGCGCTACGGCTATCACAAGCCGATCATGATCGCCGGTGGCATTGGCAATTTGCCGGCCGGCAACGTACAAAAACTTGGCTTGCCGGTAGGCTCGTTGATCATTCAACTCGGCGGGCCGGGGTTTCGCATTGGCATGGGCGGGGGCGCTGCCTCCAGCATGGGCGTAGGCACCAACACGGCGGAGCTGGACTTTGATTCTGTGCAGCGCGGCAACCCTGAGATGGAACGCCGCGCGCAAGAGGTGATTGACCGCTGCTGGAGCATGGGCAAGGCCAATCCGATTTTGTCGATCCACGATGTCGGTGCGGGTGGCCTTTCCAACGCCACGCCTGAGCTTGTCAACGATGCCAAACGCGGCGCATCGCTGCAGCTTTCGCGTGTGCCGGTGGAAGAAAGCGGTCTGTCACCTGCGGAGATCTGGTGCAACGAAAGCCAGGAGCGCTATGTGCTTGCCATCGCGCCAGAATCGCTGGAGCTATTTGATTTTCTGTGCAAGCGCG
>JBJOQV010000179.1:0-3850 GCA_046049785.1 Pseudomonadota bacterium | reverse complement strand
CTGCCGCAGCACACGCGGTTTCAGGTCAATGTGATTCCGCATACCTATCAAGTCACGAATTTTCGCGAGTTGGCGGCCGGACAACGTGTCAACGTCGAAATTGACACACTGGCGCGCTATGTGGACCGCATGCGTCAGGTCGGTTGAATCAAACGCACGCCTCTAGCTGGCCGGGGCGTAAAATAGGCGTCCGATTTGCCAAAGGCGCCGCCATGAACGCACCCGCCCCACTTTCGCTTGTCAGCAGCACTGCGCAGCGTATTGCACCCGTACCCGAAATCGTGGCCGAACTGGCCGCCGGCCGGATGGTCATTCTGGTGGATGAAGAAGACCGCGAGAACGAAGGCGATCTGGTGCTTGCTGCGGACTTTGTCACGCCCGAGGCGATCAATTTCATGGCGCGTTTTGCCCGCGGCCTGATTTGCCTCACGCTGACAGAAGAGCGCTGCAAACTGCTCAACCTGCCGCCGATGGCCAGCAGCAACGGCACCAAGTATGGCACCAAGTTCACCGTGTCGATTGAAGCGGCTGAAGGCGTAACTACGGGGATTTCCGCCGCAGACCGGGCCAAAACCGTGCAAGCGGCGGTGGCAAAGAACGCCAAACCCGGCGATATCGTGCAGCCGGGCCATATCTTTCCCATCAAGGCAGAACGTGGCGGCGTGCTGATGCGCGCAGGCCACACCGAAGCTGGCTGCGATCTGGCGGCGATGGCCGGCGCAACGCCCGCCGCAGTGATTTGCGAGATCATGAAAGACGACGGCGCCATGGCGCGCCTGCCCGACCTGTTCGAGTTTGCGCAAACCCATGGACTGAAGATCGGCACGATTGCCGATTTGATTCAGTACCGCGCCGCCAATGAAAGCCTGGTGGAGCAAGTGGCGCGGCGCACAGTGCATACCGCGCACGGCCCGCTGCAAGCCATCGCGTTTCGCGACAAACCCTCGGGCAGTGCGCATCTGGCGCTGGTCAAGGGCAATATTGATCCGGCGCGCGAAACGCTGGTGCGCGTGCACGAGCCGCTGTCTGTACTTGATTTGCTGGATACCGATACGTCGACTCATTCCTGGCCGATCCCCAAGGCGCTGGCTGCCATCGCTACTGCGCCGCAGGGCGTGCTGGTGCTTTTGAACTGCTCAGAAAGCGCCGAGCATTTGTTCAATCAATTCACCGCGCTTGCCGAGGTGGACAAACAAGGCTTTGCCAGGCAATCCACCTTGCAATACCGGATGGACCTGCGCACCTATGGCGTGGGCGCGCAGATTCTCAAGCATGTGGGCGTGGGCCAAATGAAGCTGCTGGCCAAGCCGCGCAAGATGCCCTCGATGGCGGGGTTTGAATTGCATGTCACAGGCTATGCCGGCGAGGAAGGACGTTCATGATCGAAGTGATTGAGGCGAATCTGGAAGGATCGGGGCTTGCCATTGGCATAGTGCAGGCGCGCTTCAACGAGCAGATCGGCGTAGGCCTGCGCGATGCGTGCCTTGCCGAACTCGCGCGCCTGGGTGTTGCCGATGAAGACATTACGCTGATCACTGTGCCGGGCGCGCTGGAGGCGCCGCTGGCGCTGCAAAAAATGGCAGCTACCGGCGCATTTGATGCGCTGATCGCACTTGGCGCAGTCATCCGCGGCGAGACCTATCACTTTGAGATCGTCAGCAACGAAATGGCGGCCGGCATTACCCGCATGACCCTGGACACCGGCGTGCCGATTGCAAACGGCATCCTTACCTGCGAGACCGATGCGCAAGCGCTTGCCCGCATGGCTGACAAAGGCCGCGACTGCGCGCAGGTCGCGGTAGAGATGGCCAACCTTGGCTATGCGCTGGACGAAGAAGCAGAAAGCGGCAATGACTGAAACGCAGCACAAGGAAACGCAGCATAAGGCGCCGCCCAAATCCGCGCGCCGCCGCGCCCGCGAGTTTGCACTGCAAGGCCTGTATCACTGGCTGCTCAACGCCGAGGATGTGGGCGTGATTGATGCGCACATGCGTGGCGTGACCGGTTTTGACCGGGCAGACACCGCACACTTTGACGCTGTGCTGCACGGCGCGATTGAGCACAGCGCCAGCCTGCGTGAGCACTTTGCACCGCACCTTGACCGCACCGTCGCCGAACTCTCGCCCATTGAGCACGCCATCCTGCTGCTGGGCAGCTACGAGCTTGAGCATCATCTGGATGTGCCCATGCGAGTAGTCATCAATGAAGCGGTCGATCTTGCCAAAGACTACGGCGGCACCGACGGCTACAAGTTCGTGAACGGCGTGCTCGACAAAGTGGCCGCGGTTGCGCGTGCCGCCGAATTCGCGCGCCGTTAAGCGCGGTATGCTGCAGTGGGCGAGTTTGAACTGATCCGCAAGTATTTTGTGCGGCCCGACACGTTGTCACGCGTACCCATCGGTGATGATTGCGCGGTGTTGACACCCCCGCCTGCGGGGGTTGAAAACTGCTTCACCACCGACATGCTGGTCGCCGGCCGCCATTTTTTGGCGGATGTTGACCCGGAATCGCTCGGCCACAAAGCGCTGGCGGTGAACCTGTCTGACCTGGCCGCGATGGGGGCAACGCCGCAGGCCTTTCTGCTGTCATTGGGTTTGCCCGCCGCCGATGAGCAGTGGCTAGAGGCGTTTGCGCGCGGGTTGTTTGCGCTTGCAGATGCACATGCATGCACGCTGATCGGTGGCGACACCACGCGCGCCCCAATCACTGTCATCAATATCGCCGCGCTGGGTACGGTGCGCGCTGGCCGCGGCATTTTGCGCAGCGGCGCCTTGCCCGGCCATGATCTTTGGGTCAGTGGCACGCTGGGCGATGCCTCTGCCGGGCTGGCCGCACTGCAAGGGTCAAACGCGCTGGCGCCCGCGCACCGCGAATTCTGCGTGCAGCGGCTGCTGCGGCCCGCGCCGCGTGTTGCGCTGGGGCTGGCGCTTGGTGGCATTGCTACCAGCATGCTGGACTTATCTGACGGCATGGCCGGCGATCTGCCGCATATCCTGACCGCCAGCGGGGTTGCCGCGCAAGTCGAGGTGCGCGCCCTGCCGCTGTCTGCTGCGCTGCAAACGCTGCTGTTTGAGCAGGCCGTCAAGCACGCGGTGGCCGGCGGCGACGATTATGAGCTGCTGTTTACCGCCGCGCCGGATGCGCGCGATACGATTGCGCAGCTGCAGGACAAGATCGAACTTCCCCTCACCCGGATCGGTCATATTGATACCGGCGCGGCGCACGTGACCTGGCTGCAAGACGGTGTACCCTTAGCACATGAATTCGCAGGATTCGACCACTTCCGATGACGATGATGAGGACCGCAGCGGTCCCAACACCGTCTTTCAGGCCACGCAGCCGCTGGTGCCTGCGCGCCCGCCCAAGGGCGTGCTCAACAAGAAAATCCGCGATCCTGAACTGGGCTGGATGCTGCGCCATCCTGCGCGCCTGATTGCGCTGGGTTTTGGCAGCGGGCTGATCACGCCGGCGCCCGGCACCTGGGGCACCCTTGCAGGCTGGCTGCTGTGGCTGGCGCTGCTGCATAAAGCGCCGCTGGGCGTGCAGGCGATTGCGATTGTGCTGGCGCTGGCCGTCGGTACGTGGGCTTGCCATCGCACCGGCCAAGAGATGGGTGCGCGCGACCACAGCGCCATGGTGTGGGATGAAATTGCCGCATTCTGGCTGGTGCTATGGCTGGTGCCGGGAACGCTGCTCGCGCAAGCCATCGCATTTGCGCTGTTTCGCGCGTTCGATATTCTCAAGCCGCAGCCGATCCGCTATTTTGATACGCGGATCAAGAACGGTTTTGGCGTGATGTTTGACGATATCGTGGCGGCGTTTTATACGCTGATGGTCTTTGCAGTCTGGA
>JBJOQV010000178.1:0-5353 GCA_046049785.1 Pseudomonadota bacterium | reverse complement strand
CCGCGCGCGCGGCGTTGCGTCATGCCACAAATAGCTCATCGGCAGGCTTTCCTCGGCCACAAAGCGCAGCTCGGCGCTGTGTGTGCCTTCAGATGCCTTGATCGCGTCTTGCACTGCCCGCAGCATGGCCGGTGAAAACTTGGCGGTAAAACCCGCCGGCCAGACAAATAGGTGTTTGAGAGTGCGTAGGGTGTTCATGTGCTCACCAATCGCCCGACGCGCCGCCGCCGGAAAAATCGCCCCCACCGCCGGAAGACCAGCCGCCGCCACCGCTGCTGCCACCGCCCCAACCGCCACCAGAGCCTGGAAAGAAAATTGCCGGAGAATCGCGCTTGCCGTAACTGCGGCGGCCAACGCGCGAGGCACCTGAGCCAAACACAAATGCGCCAATCATCACAATCAAGCCTACCGGAATCGCGAACAGCAAGGGGTTACCGGCGAATGCCGCAAACGTGCCTGCGCCGCCTGCAGCCAGCATCGGACCAAAGCCGCCAAAGATCTTTTTGAGAACGATGCCGGCAAAGATGCCAAAGATCACAATGGCCAAGAGGCCTTCTTCACCGCCGCCATCCATCGGATTGGGGATGCCCTGTGCGGAGGGCGCGGGCAACGCGCCGCTGTCCGCCTCTTTTGCGAGGCGCTCGTCAATGCGCTCCACCGCGCGGATCAGGCCGCCGGCGTAGTCGCCCTGCTTGAATGCGGGCGCCATGGTTTCGCTGATGATGCGCTTGGCGGTCACATCAGGGATTGCACCTTCCAGCGTGCGCGCCACGTCAATGCGCACCTTGCGGTCTTGCACGGCAAGAACAATCAACACGCCATCGCCCACACCTTTGCGGCCAATTTTCCAGGCGGTGCCCACGCGGTTGGAAAAGTCTTCGATCGGCTCACCGCTGGTGGTATTCACGAGCAGCACGGCAATCTGCGAGCCGCGCCGCGCTTCAATATCCGCCAACTTGGCTTCGAGCTGCGCCTTGCCTTGCGTGCCTAGTGTGAGCGTGAGATCGGTGACGCGGCTGGTGAGCGGCGGCACAGGTTGCAACTGCTGCGCCCATGCAGTGCCGGCTAAGAGCATGCCAAGGGCACACCACGCAATCACCATGCGGGTTTTAGCTGCGCAGAAACGCTGAGAAGACACTTTATTCATGAGCGTTTTAAGCCAGTTTTGCTTCAAGATGCGCATGGATATTGCGTATGCACTTTCAAGATTTGCTTTTCTTAAGGCCGAGAACATGCCAACTTTTGACCCTCACCCTGCCCTCTCCCTGGGAGGGAGAGGGTTTGTGAGTGCAAGTTCGCCGGGCTATTTCTTATTGAAATCTACCGCCGGTGGTTTGCTGACTGCGGCTTCATTTTCCACCGTGAACTGCGACTTTTCCTTGGCGCCGGTAAGCAGCTTGCCCAGCATGTTCTGCAGCAGCGCAATGGTAGTGTTGTACTCCTTCACCGCCGTGATGTATTTGTTGCGGGCGATGCCGATGCGGTTCTCCGTGCCTTCAAGCTGCGTGCGCAAATCCTGGAAGGCAGCATTGGCCTTCAGGTTCGGATAGTTTTCCACAGTCACCAGCAAGCGCGACAAGGCGCTGGTCACCTCGCCCTGCGCAGCGGTGAATTTTTTGAACGCTTCTGGATCATTCACTAGTTCCGGCGTGGCCTGGATCGATGTGGCCTTGGCGCGCGCGTTGATTACCTGGTTGAGCGTTTCCTGCTCAAAACCCGCTTCGCCCTTGACGGTGTTGACGATATTGGGAATCAGGTCGGCGCGGCGCTGGTACTGGTTCAGCACTTCGGCCCAGGCGGCTTTCACGCCCTGGTCTTGCGTCTGGATGGTGTTGTAGCCGCAGCCCGACAAGGCCAGCGATGCCAGCGCGAGCAGGCCGATCAGTAGTCGTTTCATGTTTTTCTCCCGAAAAGTTGGGTGTGCAATACAAGAGGATAGTTGACGGTCTGCGCCGCTTTTGCAAGGGATCGCACGACGGCAGAGCGCAAATTTACCGCGAACTCAGTCCTGCGCCGATGAAACGGTTGTTTACGACGACGTTTGCGGAACCAGTATTTGCGTAACAACGGTGAGTAAACGGGCTTTTTCCACCTTGCCCATCGCGTTTTTGGGCAGTTCCTGAAGAAACACAATGCGTTTGGGATGCTTGAAGCGTGCCAGCTTGCCTTCAAATGCGGCCAGCACGGCCGCTTCGTCCAGCAGCGCGTCCGCGCGTGCGACGATGCAGGCCACCGGCACTTCGCCCCAGCGCGGGTCAGGCAGGCCAATGACGGCGGCTTCCGCAATCTGCGGCACGCTGGCCAGCACGTTTTCCAGCTCGGCCGGATAAATGTTTTCGCCGCCGGAGATCAGCATGTCCTTGGCGCGGCCGGCGATCCACAGCGCGCCATCTGAATCGATACGGCCCAGATCGCCAGTGGCAAACCAGCCGTCTGCATCCAAACCAGTTGGACTGTTGTTCAACTCGTGCTTAAAGTAACCCCGCATCAGATTGGGCCCACGCACCAGCACCTCGCCGATACCTTGCGCATCCGGCGCGCGAACGCACAGTTCAACGCCAGGCGCAGCAGCGCCGGCGCTGCCTGCTTTGGGCACTGCATCGTGCGCTGGCAACACAGTGGAGGTTGGCCCAGTCTCGGTGCTGCCGTAGACCTGCGTAAGCGGCACGCCGCGCGCATGCACGGCATCAATCAGCGCGGCGGGAATGGTGCTGGAGCCGGCACAGATGGCCTTGAGACTGGATAGATCTGTTTGCAACCAAGCGGCGTGCGCAATCACCGCGCGCAAGGTTGCCGGCACCATCAGCGCCTGCGTTGGCCGGTGCGCCTGCACAGCGGCAAGCCATGCCCCGGCATCAAAGCGCGCATGCAGCAGCACAGTTGCACCTGCAGCCAGCGCCGGCAGCGTTTGAATGCACAGCCCGCCGACGTGAAACAGCGGCAACGCGGAAAGCACCACATCGTCCGCGCCAATGCCCTGCCCTTTTATCGATGCGCGGATATTGGCCGCCATTGCATCCAGCGTATGTACCACGCCTTTGGTGCGGCCGGTGGTACCGCTGGTGTAGACCAGCAGCACGTCATTGTTCTGCACTGGCGCGTGCGGCGCCGGATGGACGCAGGGCTGTGCGACGAGTTCATCCACATCGCGCACCGCGCAGTTGATTTGCTGCGCCAGCTGCTGCGCCAGCGCCGCATGCTGCGCATCCGCCACCAGCACACGCGGCTGCGCGTCTTGCAAAATGGTTGAGAGCTCTGCGGCAGCAAGCCGGTAGTTCAGCGGCAGATAAAGTGCGCCCACCGTGCCGCAACCCGCCAGCAGGGTGATGCAGTCCAGATGGTTGCTGCCCAAATACGCGACACGGTCGCCAGCAGCAACGCCCCACTCGCCGCTCAAACGCGCGGCAATGCGCGTACTGCGGCCCGCCAGTTTGCGGTATGCATAGTCTTTGCCGCCAAACCGCACCGCGATTTTTTCCGGCTGCGTGTGCAAGCGCTGCTCAAAGTATTCATGCAGTCGCATGGCGCTCACACAAACGTGCTTTCAAAGCAATGTACGCAATATCCATGCGCCTTTTCAGGCAAAAATGCTCCAAAAAGCGCATGAATATTGCGTAGAGCATATCTAAAATCTGCCAAATCAATCTTTTTCACCGGGGTTGTACAGCGTTTCGCGGCCCATGCGGTCCATCACCAGTTCGGCCGTCCACGGCAACATCAGCGAGCCGCAGCGGCTGTCACGATACAGCCGCTCCAGCGGCAAATGCTTCATCATGCTTTGGCCGCCGCAAGTGCGCAGCGCCAAGCGGCAGATGTCGTTGGCGCCTTCCATCACGGTGTAGTGGGCTGCGTACAAGCGCATGCGTTCATCATTGGATGGATTCGGTTTTGCCTCATGAATCACGCGCCAGAAAATGCTGCGCATGTTTTCCAGTTGAATCCGCATCTGCGCCACCGCCAATTGTTTGGTGGGGTACATGCGGCGCTTGACCGGCGGCTCGCCCGGCACTTCACCGCGCAGGTACTGCACCACAAAATCGTACGCCGCGTTGGCGATGCCCAGGTAGGTGGGTGAGAGCGTGAGAAACATATACGGCCACGTCTGCGCAGCCTTGTAGTACACGCCGCGCGGCATGAGCTGCTCATCATCGCTGACAAATACGTCCTTGAACGTGAGGTTGCGGCTGACGGTGCCGCGCATGCCCATCGGGTTCCAGTCGCCGCTGATCGCAAGGCCCGGCGCAGTAGCAGGCACGGCGATGTACAGCGTGTCTTTGGCAGAAAGCAGCGCATCATCGCCTTTGTCTTCGGTGCACAAGATGCCGTAGTAATTGGCAGCGCCGGAAAGCGATGCCCAGATTTTCTTGCCGTTGATCAGCCAGCCGCTCTTGCCGCCCATCATGGTTTTCTTTGCAGTGGTGCCAAACGGCGCGCGGCCCGCCGCGGCGGCGGTGCCTTCTGAAAACGGCTGCGCATAGAGCGCACCTTCTTTCACGACGCGGTCAAAGTGAATCGTGCGGCGATGCAGATGTTCCTGCCGCTGCGCGGCTTCCATGGCGATACCGTCGGCCAGCATGCCAGTCCACATCGTGCTGCAGATATGCATGTTGTAGGTGAGTGCAGTCGCCCCGCAGAAGCGCCCGATCTCCGCCGCCACCATCATGTAGGTGGCAAAGTCTGCGCCCAGGCCATCATGCGATTGCGGCACACATAACCCAAGCAGGCCGGCAGCGCGCAGATCTTGGTAGTTTTCAAACGGAAACGTCGCGGTATCGTCCCATTGCTGCGCGCGCGCGGCAAACTTGCTTGCCCCCAGCGTATGCGCAAGTGCGAGCAGATCGCGCTGCGCGGGCGTGAATGCAGCATCACCCACGCTGGGTACAAAGGGCAGACCTGGGGTTTGCGTGGCGGTCATGATCGATCCTCTTAATGCCGCGTAGTGCTAAAAGCGTGCATGGCCTTGCGACGCGCCAGAAAGCTCAGCACCGCGGCGTCAAACAGCTCCGGCGCCTCAAGATTGGCCAGATGGCCCACGCCGGCCAGCTCTAAATACTCCGAGCCCGCGATGCGCTGCCCCATGCGCTGCATCACCGCAGGCGGCGCGTTCTTATCTTGCTCGCCGGCAATCAGCAGCGTGGGCACGCGAATATGTTCCAGGTTGCGCTTGCGATCAAACGTGACCAGCGCAGATAGCGCGGCACGATAAGTGGCGGCCGGAACTGCGCCCATGACTTCACGTGCAAGGCGCACACCCTCGGCAATGGCAACCGGCCCCACCATGCCGGGCACAAGCTGCGCGGCCACGTCTGCCATCTGCTTTCCGGCATCGAGCGGCGCGGTGCGCTCGCTGATG
>JBJOQV010000177.1:0-3235 GCA_046049785.1 Pseudomonadota bacterium | reverse complement strand
TAAATGCCCAGCCGCTTGAGATCCACCAGCGCATACACCACCACCTGCCCCGGCCCGTGATACGTCACCTGCCCGCCGCGGTCGCTCTGCACCACGGGGACATCACCGGCGTCCAGAATATGCTCGCGCTTGCCCGCCTGCCCCAGCGTAAACACCGGCGGATGCTCCACGATCCACAACTCATCCGGCGTTTGTTCTGTGCGCGCGCGCGTGAAGGCGCGCATGGCTTCCAGCGTGGGCAGATAGTCGGCGCGGCCGAGTTGGACGATCTTCAAGCGCTTTGCACCTTGGTTTGCTGCGCGCGCTTGATCATGCGGGCAACGTCCGGGTTGGCATTGATCGCCTCAAGCGCGATATCTGGATGCGCTAACACAAACACGCGAAAGATCTCGTCTGCGAAGGCTTGACCGATTTCTGGGACTTCAGAAAAGTCGAGCTGTACGTTTTTGAACTGGTCGATTCTCGCCAGCAAGCGTTTGGCTTGAGAGCGTGAGATTAAGTTCTCGCTGCCGACTCGAGCGAGACGTACAGGAATGACCGTTTTGCTAAACGTCATGTCGTCTGGCGCGCCGGTGGTGTAGTGACCAAAAATTGCCTTCAGCTCAGTTTTACTGTTCAGGCTAATAGTCATTCCAATCCAAGTACCAAGCGAGTTGGATTCCCCGTGATATTGGTCAATTTCCTCATGAGGTTGGGCGGCCTTTTGTGGATGAGAATATTCGTAAACGCAGCTATTCGCGTGCAACAAAAATGAGTCCATCGCTCTTGAGGTGAAGAAAATGCCCTCGCCGCTATGTTGTTCAGGTGCAGAAGTGAATTTGCCTTTAGAAAGCTCGAGCAATGCTAAACGCGTATCTTCCAGGCCAAGCGCATCTGCGATTTTCTTGAATACCCCGATGCCATTGTCATCAATCGAGATTGCTAGTCTGTGTGCATTTTGATCGACGAATACATTCACCCTATTGCCCCCAGAATGATCATTGGCATTGTTGACCATCTCCGTCAAAGCAAAGTGTGCAATGTTTGCGACGTTGCCGGGAAGATCCAAATACGGTGCGATGTCGCGCTCCCAAATGTACGATTCGTCCACCCCAGGCAAGTCGTAGCGAAAACTTAAGAACTTATGCGGGCCTGCAGAAAAGGTTGGGCGCGTGGATGAACCGTTGCGAACAATGATCTCTTCAGCTTCAAGCGCTCGAGTGAAAGACGCAGCGCCTGCGCGGGAGAGTCCAAACTGAGCAGCAAATGCTCGCCCAAAATCGTTAGAGTGTGCGCTTACATGCCGCGTAGCCCAGGTGCGTGCTTGGTCCATGTCAACCTTGGAGATTCTGGGCATTTCGAAGCAGTCCTGGGCGGATTACAGATACTTTACAGTGAAGACTGGATTGTAAAGTTTGAGTAGGTTTATTGCAAAACACCTTCGATTGTTGGTGAAACCAAAAGGACACTGGAGCGCGGCATCACATAGGTGTTTTCAGCTAAGACCACCAAACCCCTATGCGTACAGCGCATCCCTGGAAAACCCGCGGCTTCACTCCGGCGCTTAAAGCGCAACGCCTTATTGAGCACTGGAGTGTTGGACGCTGCCCCGCTTTTGCACCACTGCCGGTTCAACCGGCGCCGCGTGGTGCGTGGTGTAGTCCATGGCAAACAAATCGATATACGGCTGGTAGCGGAACATGCGGTTGCGGCCTTGGCCGGTGGCTTCGATGAGCAGGCCGGCGGCTTGCAGTTTGGCGATGAGTTTGTTGGCGGTGACGAATACACACCCAAGTAGATCTTTGGCGCGGTTGACGGTGATGAAGGGCTGGGCGAATAGTGCGTCGATGAGTTTGAGCGCCATGGGTTCATCGGCAAACTGGCTGCGGTGCGCATCGCGCATGGCGACAATGGCGCGGGCGGTGCTGGTGGCGGCGCGGGCGGTTTCGCTCACCCCGCGCAAAAAGAATTTGAGCCACGGCTCCCAATGGCCGCTGTGGCGGATGGCGGTGAGCCGGTCGTAATACTCGGCGCGGTTGGCCTTAAGGTAGATAGACAAATACAGCAAGGGCCGCGTCATGACCTGCGCTTCGCACAGCATGAGGGTGATAAGCAGGCGGCCCACGCGGCCATTGCCATCCAAAAACGGGTGGATGGTTTCAAACTGCGCATGCGCCAGGCCGCAGCGGATCAGCACGGGCGTATCTTGTTTGCCGGCGTGCAGAAAATTCTCGAGCTGGCCAAGCGTGTTCAGTACTTCGTGCGGCGGCGGCGGAACGAATGCGGCGTTTGTGAGCGTGCAGCCGGGCGGGCCGATCCAGGTTTGTGAGGTGCGGAATTCGCCCGGCGAACGTTCTGCGCCACGCACGCCTTGCATGAGCTCGGCGTGTATTTCTTTGAGCAGGCGTAACGAGAGCGGCAGTTCGTTCAGGCGCGTAAGGCCATGGTTCATGGCGCGCACGTAATTCACCACCTCGGCCGCGTCTTTGGGCGTTTGGTTGTGGGTGGCCTGCGCCTCAAAGGCGAGAATATCTTCCAGCGTGCTTTGCGTGCCTTCGATTTGCGAAGACAACACGGCTTCGTGCCGCACGTACATGGCAACAAATAAATCCGGGTTGGGCAGCAGGGTTGAAATTGCGTCCAGCCGGGCAATGTCGCGGTCTGCGTCTGAGAGCAGGCGCAAAAGCTCCCCGTTGACTTCAACCGGCGGGTCGGGCGGCAGCGGTTCGGGCAGAAACGCGCGGTAGCCGGTGGGTTGCTGAATGTAGCGGCCAGCGCGCTGGGAGGTGATTTCCATGCTCAGTATTTCAAATAGATGAAATTCAGAGCTTTATGGTACATCAAATTTTATCAAACTGATAAATTGCAAAATAAAATCGGCAGGTAGAGGGGCTTATTTCACTTGCTCAAAGCACGATCTTGATCAGCGGATGCGCCCGCAGCGCGGCGTCCACCGCATCCAGTTGCTCGCGGCTTTCAAAATGCACCGAAAACGCCACCGCCAAGTAGTTATTGCCTTTGGAGGCGCGCATTTCAATGGTGGTAGGGTCAAAGCCGGGGACGATGGCGCGTACGGTGGCGCTGATTTCCTGCGCCAGATTGTCCACCCGCTGGCCGATGGCGGTGACGGGGATGGTGGAGGGAAAGGTGAGCAGGCTTTTGGCGCTGCCGGGGTCTGCGTCGGTCATGCAGTAATGATAGCTACTGCTCATGGAGCCGGTTTAGAAAGCTTCTACGCAATATCCATGCGGGTTTT
>JBJOQV010000176.1:0-3349 GCA_046049785.1 Pseudomonadota bacterium | reverse complement strand
CCGGGCGCCTTCTTTGACGGAGCTGACGAGCGCGGATTTGGGGAAGTTCTTGTCCAGCACGCGCTGCGCGTCGGCTTTAAGGTCTTGCAGCCCCAAATCTTCATAGGCCACGACCATGATGGCGAGCGCTTCCTCTGTAGCGGGCGCTGTCTGGTAGGTGCGCACGGCAAACTGCGCGCGGTTCACGGCGGCCAGCGGTGCGCCGCGGCGCAGGTAGTAGCGCGCCACATGCACTTCATATTGCGCGAGCGTATTGACCAGGTAGTTCATGCGGTCGGTGGCGTCTTTGGCGTAGCGGCTGTCTGGAAAGCGGGTGACCAGTTCTTTGAAGGAGTCAAACGAGTCACGCGCGGCGCGTGGGTCGCGCTCGGTCAAGTCCTGGCCGCCCAGCCGCGCAAAAAAGCCGCGGTTGTAGTTGAAGTTGATCAGGCCTTTCAAATACAGCACATAGTCCATCGCCTGATGGTTAGGGTGCAGCTTGATAAAGCGGTCTGCGGCAGCAAGCGCCTGCGTCGGGTCGCTGTCTTTCCACTGCGCGTAGATCAGTTCAAGCTGGGCCTGCTGGCCCCAGACGCCAAAGGGGTCGCGGCCTTCCAGCCGGTTGAGCACCTTGACGGCTGAGTTCCAGTTGCCGGAAGACATTTCTTCCTTGGCTTCTTTGTAGATTTGCTCGGGCGTGGCGGTTTTGGGGTCGGGCCGTTTGTCGCCAAACATGCCGCAGCCGGCGAGCGCCAGGGAAAACGCAGCAACTACACTGGCGGCGTAAAAACGTTTGATCAAGCGATTCATCACTTCACAACCTTTGCCTCGCGGCAACGCATTCGTTGGCGGATTATAGACAGCGCACCATGACGGCCCCTGCCCAGTTACAAGAACTTACTGAAGAAGACGCCATCGAGCTGGTGGTGCCGCCGGATGTGTTTGACGAGCGGCTGGACCGCTTTTTAGCCACCCAGTTTGCGCATATTTCGCGCAGCCGCCTGCAGACCTGGATTGCAGATGGCGCGGTGCGTTTTGAAGACAATCGCAAAGTGCAGGCCAGCAGCCGTGTTGCAGCAGGTGACGTGGTGTGGGTCACGCCGCAGGAGCCGCCGGAGCAATTGGCCTACGCGGCCGAGCCGGTGGCCTTTGATGTGGTGCATGAAGATGCGCAGGTGCTGGTGGTCAACAAACCGGCCGGGCTGGTGGTGCACCCCGGCTCGGGCAACTGGAGCGGCACGCTGCTTAACGGGCTGCTGCACCGGTACCCTGAATCTGCACGTATCCCGCGTGCGGGCATTGTGCACCGGCTGGATAAGGATACGTCTGGCCTGATGGTGGTGGCGCGCACGATTGATGCGCAGCTCAATCTGGTCAATCAACTCAAAGACCATATGGTGGCGCGCAAATACATTGCGCTGTGCCAGCGCGCGCCGCATCCGCCCGCGGGCGCGGTGGACGCACCGCTTGGGCGCGATCCGCGCAACCGCTTGCGTATGGCCGTGCTGGCCGGTGGCAAAAACGCAGTAACGCATTACCTGACGGTGGCAACGCATGCGGAAAGCGGCGCGGCCCGCGTGCACTGCGCGCTGGAAACCGGGCGTACGCATCAGATACGCGTACACATGGCGCATCTGCGCGCGCCGCTGCTGGCCGATACGCTGTACGGCGCGGCGCCCAGTAGCCTGATCGCGCGGCAGGCGCTGCATGCGGCGCGGCTGGCGTTTGTGCATCCGGGCAGTGGCGAAACCGCTTCTTTTGTCGCGCCTCTGCCGGCAGACATGCAGGCCGCCGCCAAAGCGCTTGATATGGTGGACCCCAATGAGCCGCTCTGAGAACGCGTTGCCGCATCTGGCGGTGGATTGGCCCGCGCCGCAAAGAGTGCAGGCCTACACCACGCTGCGCCACACACTGGAAAGCGTGGAAACCGCCAAGCGCGCACTTGCCAGCGCATTACCTCGCGAGCCAAGCTGGATCAAACAAGTGCATGGCACGGCGGTGTTTGATGTAGACGCGAGCGCCGATGCCCCGCGCGCCGAGCTACCGGTAGCAGACGCCGCCATCACCACGCGCGTGAACACGCCGCTTGTGGCCTCTACCGCCGATTGCCTTCCGGTGTTTTTTGCAGCAGCCGATGCCAGCGCGATTGGCGTGGCGCATGCCGGCTGGCGCGGCCTGGCCGCCGGCGTGCTGGAAAACACCGCGGCGGCGCTGCGCGCCAAGCGCCCGCACGCGCTGTGGCTCGCGCATCTGGGGCCAGCCATTGGCCCGCACGCGTTTGAAGTTGGTGGCGATGTGTTTGAGGCCTTTGTCTCGCAAGATGCGGCAGCGCAGCAGGCGTTTACAGACAAAGGCGGCGGCAAATACTGGTGCAACCTTTACCTGCTGGCACAGCAGCGGCTGCGTGCCGCAGGCATTACGCAGATCAGCGGCGGCGCCCTGTGTACGGTAACGGATTCAGCGCGGTTCTATTCGTTCCGGCGCGACCGGCGGATCATTGACCACTTGCGCTCCGTCATCTGGATCAGCGGCTGAGGGCGCCGCAGCGCTCTGGTTGCGCAGTGCGTCAAGCTGAGCCGCGCGGCGCGCCTTGGCTGCCCGGCGGCGCGATGGCGTCGCCAACAAATACAGCACGACAGACAGCGGAAACACGCCGTAGAAAACGAAGGTGCCAAGCCCCGCCGCCACGCTGCGTTCAGTGATAGACATCATCAACACCACGTAGAGCCAACCCGCGGCAACAATGTAAAGCACGGCGTCTCCAAAAAAGCTTGATTCAAGGCGGCCAAGTCGCAAAGGCTTGATTTTCCTCATTGACAGCGCCGCACTCGCCCTGAACAATGCCGCAATTGCACAAGCCATTGCTCAACGTCAGAGAATAATTCATGTCAGCCATGCCGTCTTCCGCCAGCGATTTTTTCAGCCAGTTGCCGGCGTTGATCGATCCCGAGCAGTTCCTGCAGTGGCAGCGCGACTATCTGCAAGACATCATGTCCGGTCCAAAGCGCGAGGCGGTTGCGGCAGACCGCCGGTTTGGCGATGCGCACTGGCACAGCAACGCGGTGTTCACTCAAATGGCAGCTTGGTATGGCCTGCACGCGCAGCATATCGATCAGCTCAAATCGCTGGTGCATCTGCCCAAACACGAGCAGCAGCAGTTTGCGTTTGCACTGGACCAGTGGCTTGCAGCGCTTTCGCCGTCCAACTATTTGCTCACCAATCCGGAGGCGCTCGCGCTGGCGCAGGCTACTGGCGGCGAGAGTATTTCCAAAGGCATCGCCAATCTGCTGTCTGATCTGCAAAAGGGCAAGATTTCGCAGGCGGATGATTCAGTGTTTACGGTGGGCAAGAACGTTGCCACCACGGCGGG
>JBJOQV010000175.1:0-3464 GCA_046049785.1 Pseudomonadota bacterium | reverse complement strand
TGCTGGCAGCGTCGCAACTTGAAGCGGGCGCTACGCCGCCTTTGGTGGCCACGCGCTGAATGTAAGTCACGCCCATCATCGCGCCTGCACCGCTCGCCGGGTTGGCCTTGACCAGTTGCAGCGGAATATTGCCTGCGCCGGCGGGCGCTACGGCAAGCTGCGTGGCGGTGATTTTTGAGCCGTCGCTGCTTTGCCAGGTGGCGGGCGGGCCGTAGTAACTGCCAATGGCTTTGCCGGCGCGATCATTCAGCACCGCGGCCGGGCCGGCAAACACCCACTCAAACTGGCCGGCGGCATCTTTTTTGTCGCGGCATTCGTACGTGATCTCGCCCACGCCCACGGTCTCCAGCACCACCTTGTTGCCGGCCGGTACTTTTACCGCGTCGGGCAGGGCGTTTTGCTTGAACATGGCTGCTGCCGGCGCCATCGGCGCGCCTGCGCAGGCAGACAAAACAAAGGCCGCGGCGGCCAGCGATGCGGAAGTAATTGTGCGCTGCATGAAACTCTCCTTGAACATGCGGTGAAGGCGCCCGGCAAAGCGCCGGCGGTCTGCAAGTACTACGCAGTGAACCTGCGGCTGGATGCAGCGCGCGTTGCAATTTGCAGATGATTCACAGGCCGCTTGACCGGGTTTTGCGCGCTAACGCAGGTTTGATATGGCTTTAGCAGCGCTCAAATAAGCACTACGCAATATCCATGCGGGTTTTGAGCCATTTTTGCTTGAAAAAGCGCATGGATAATGCGTCATGCAATTTGCAACTAAACCGAACTTGCGCTCGTGGCTCGGCTCTAAAGTGCAGGAGACCTCCATGCCAGACTTGCCACACACTTCACCACCGCCGGTAGCAGCACCTGCGCGGCCTATGCCGCGCTACGACGCAGATTTGCCATCGCCCTGGCGCGGCGTGCTGCTGGCGCTCCTGGCCGTTGGCTTGGCGGTGGCGGCGTATTTTTACTTTGCCCCGGCCCGCGATGTGCCGCCGCCTGCACCCGTAGCCGCCAGCGCGCCGCCGCCCGCACCCGCGCCCGCGCCGGAACCCACTATCCAGTTTCCGATTGAGCAGGCGGTGCAGACGCCCGCGCCCAAGGCCGCGGCACCGCTCACCTTGGAAGGTAGCGATGCGGCCGCGCAAGCCGCACTATCTGAGCTGGTAGGCACCAAAGCGCTGGCGCTGCTGTTTCGGGTAGACAATGTGGTGCGCCGCATTGTGGCCACCGTGGATGCGCTGCCGCGCGAAAAAGCCTCGCAAGCGCTCATGCCCATCAAACCGGCGGGCGGGCAATTTATCGTGACCAGAACGCCGGAGGCCCTGAGCATCGCGCCGGAAAATGCCGTGCGCTACGACTCGCTGATTCAATTGTTCCAGCGCGTGGATGCCAAAGCGCTGGTGTCGGCCTATGTGCGCAACTACGCGCTGTTTCAGCAGGCCTACCGCGAGCTGGGCTACCCCAAGGGTTACTTCAATGACCGGCTGGTGGCTGCGATTGACAGCTTGCTCGCCACGCCGGACGTGCCCGGCCCGATTGCGCTCACGCAGCCCAAAGTGTTCTACGAATTTGCGCGGCCCGAACTTGAAGCGCTGCCCGCCGGGCAAAAAGCCATGCTGCGCATGGGCGCCGACAATGCGCGCCTGACCAAGGCCAAGCTGCGCGAGGTGCGTGCGCTGCTGGTAGGGCAAGCGGGTAAGCAGTAGCGGCTCACACGCTTACGGCACCAGCGCCAGAAACAAAAACGCAAAAAATATCACCAAGTGCACGGCGCCCTGAAGCACCGTGGTGCGGCCGGTAGATAGCGTGAGCACGCTCACAATCATGGTCAGCGCAAACAGCACAATGTCTTTGTGGCTTAGCCCCAGAATCAGTGGTTTGTCCAGCAGCAGCGACACCACCGCAACGGCGGGAATGGTCAGGCCGATGCTGGCAAGCGCAGAACCAATGGCCAGGTTCAAGCTGGTCTGCATGCGGTTGGCACGCGCGGCGCGCACGGCAGCCCAGCTTTCTGGTGCGAGTACCAAGAGCGCAATTACCACGCCCACCACTGCCTGCGGCGCGCCGATGCCGCGCACCGCCGCGCCAATCGAGGGTGATAGCGCTTTAGCCAGCAGCACCACCGCTGCCAGACACGCCATCAGTAGCGCCAGGCTGATCCATGCAAGCAGCGCACCAGGCGCCTGGGCATGGGCCTGCGTGTCGTCTGCATCCACCGGCAAAAAGAAATCGCGGTGCCGCATGGTCTGCACAAATACAAATACGCCATACAGAATCAAGGACACCAGCCCTGCAAACGCAAGCTGCGCGGGTGAAAACGTGGGGCCGGACGTGGTGGTGGTGAACACCGGCAGCACCAGCGTGAGGGTGGCCAGCGCCGCCAACACCGCCAGCGCGGGGCTGGTGCCCTCCACGCGAAACGCGCTTTGCTTGTGGCGAATGCCGCCCACCACCAGGCACAGGCCCACTACGCCGTTGCACACGATCATCACGGCAGAGAACACGGTGTCGCGCGCCAGCGTGGCCGTTTCTTGCCCACCCAGCAGCATGAGCGAGACAATCAGCGCCACCTCGATCACCGTTACGGCGGCGGCAAGCACCAGGGTGCCAAACGGTTCGCCCACCCGGTGCGCTACCACCTCGGCGTGATGCACCGCCGCCATCACCACGCCGGCTAGCACGATGAACAGCAACGCCGGCCAGAATGCCAATGGCGACAGCACGCCGGCAAAAGCCAGTAGCGCGCCCGCCAGCAGCGGCAACGCAATACTCCAGGCCGGCGAACGATGTGGCGCTGCGCGCATGCATAAACTCCCTGCGCCAGATTCTGCGCGGCGGGATGATCATGCGCAAGTCGTGCTATCCCTTGCGTTCAAAGAGAGGGCACGCAATATCCATGCGGTTTTTCATGGCATTTTGCTCCGAAAGGCGCATGGATATTGCGTAGTCTGCTTTGCGAGCTGCTATGGAATGAAATTCAGCGTCTCCGGCAGCGGCGGCACAATCGGCACTTCAAAGATTGGCGCGGCGCCGTCCGGATCAATCACCAGAGCACCGTTGCTGGCAAAGAACGCCGCGATCTGGCTTTGCGCAGCGACAGCAAACGGCGCGGCAGCGGGGATGCTGATGTTGGTCAAGAACGTATGCGGGCCTTTGGGCACGGCGGGGTTGGCGGCAAAGGCGAGGTCATTGCGAAAGTAGGTGGTGCGGTCTTCAAACCCGCCGGCGCGGATGATCGCGGTGCTGGTGGGGTTGGGCACCACGGTGTCGCCTTTGGCCACTTGAAAAATCACTGGCTTGGCGGTGCTGCCTTGTAGCGGTTGCTTGCGGATCAGCGGCGCGTAGCTCACCGGGTTGCCGCTTTGCTGCACCCATTCATTGCGTTCCAAAAGTTGTTGAATCGCCAGTGCGCCGGGCACGTTGTTGACCGCCGGTGGTGTATCGCGCAGCGGGATGTTTTCGTTGAAGTTGAGCTT
>JBJOQV010000174.1:0-4412 GCA_046049785.1 Pseudomonadota bacterium | reverse complement strand
ACCGCCGCTGCCGCTTCAATAGGAGTTGCAGTGCTCGAAGAGCTCGTTATTAGGGGCTTACTTTTCAACTATTTGCTGCAGAGATTCACTGTCAAGAGCGCTTTCGTTTGGCAAGCGTTTGTTTTTGCGGCTCTGCACATCCCAGGCTACGGCTTGTCAGCGTTTCAGTTTGCGTTTCACATGCTTGCTGGCTTATTTCTTGGCGCTGTTGTGATTTTGACAAACGGAACTTGGCGAAGCGTCGGCATACACTTTATTTGGAATCTTGGGGCTTATTGCTTATTGGGCTTTGAGTTTTTTGGAAAGAGGTTTGATGGGCTCTTGGTCTCAGGTGGCCGGCAGGTTTTGGTATTGTTTTCGTGCGTACTCGTTTGTGTTTGGCTGTGTTACTTACTTGCTCAGCATGAGTTTCAGCGAAAAGTCGTTCAACGAGAGGAACCAAGTGAGTAATTCGGTCAAATGGGATTCATTTTAAACGATCTACGCAATATCCATGCGCTTTTCCAGCCATTTTTTGCTCAAAAAGCGCATGGATATTGCGTAGTCTATTTTGTTTGCTGCAGAAAACCGTCTTTTCGATACGTGACCACGAGTGTGTCACGCCAGGCGCGTGCTCCGCTGGCGGCGATCGCGGTGGTGGCGTGGGTGACGCGCGCGTCGTCCAGCAGCATGAGTGACCAGCGGGTGGAGAGCGTGGTGCGGCCGATCTCTTGGCCGTGCGTGTTGTAGATGGTGGTGAGCGCGCCGGTGACCTCGCCGCGCTCGATCATTACGAGTGCCACGTAGTCCACGCCGTCGCGGTGCGCGCCTTCGGGCGTGGGCAGCGCCTGGCCGCTGCGCGCATCCAGGCGGAACTGGTGCGCCTCGACATGCCAGCGTGGCGTAGGCATCAGCGCGGCAAACAGCGCGCCCAGCGCGGTGATGATGCGGTGCATGGTTGCGCCGCCCAGCACCGCCGGTTCAATCTGCGCAAAGGTTCTGAAAATGCCGCCGTGCAGCGTGTTGTATTGCTTGGGCTGCCAGTGCGGGCGGTAGGGCACGGGCGATAGCGCCGGCGGATCGAAGGTTTGGATCAGCGAATCATGCCGCCGCAGCCGGTATTTGCCGCCATCGGCCAGAAACATATCAAGTTCGAGACGCTGCCAACTGGCCAGAAACGTGGCGGTATCGGCTGAATCAGCGCTGCCCAACTCCAGCGCGCCAGCAGCATCCACGCCCTGCACAAAAGCAAACCCTTGCGCGGCGATTTGCCGGGCGGCCTGTGCAAAGGCGCTGTGCGGGTGCAGCGCCAAGTCTGTATGTGTACTTTGCATGTCAACAGCATAACGCGGCGCATAAAACAACAGCGCTGGCCCGCAAGTCTCACCGATTCTGCGTATGACCAACGCCAGGCCTGCCGCAAATTGCTGCCGAGCGCTAAGCTAGCAAAAAAGCAGTAAACAACGATTCAGGGAAGAATTTGATATGGCCGCGCTACGCCGCTCTTCAGGCTTGGCTCGCATTGGTTTGGTGCGTGCTGTTGTGATTGCGATCGCAATCGTCAGCGCAATCGGCGCTTTGCTCCTGGCACTCAATTGGCAGCCAGACCGCAGCGTTGAATCGCTAGGCGCGCGCTGGGCAACCGCGCCTTCGCAGTTCTTGCGGATCGACGGCATGCAGGTGCATGTGCGCGATGTAGGCCCGCGCGACGATTCTTTGCCGCTGATTTTGCTGCATGGCACCGGCGCGAGCCTGCATACCTGGGACGGTTGGGCGGGCGCGCTGTCGGCCAAGCATCGCGTGATTACCGTGGATTTGCCTGGCTTTGGCTTGACAGGCCCGCAGCCGGGCGCCGATTACAGCAACGAGCGCTATGTGCGCTTTGTGATGGCGCTGGCCGATGCGCTGGGCGTGCAGCGCTTTGCGCTGGGCGGCAACTCCATGGGCGGCGAAATCGCCTGGGAAGCCGCCGTGGCGCACCCCGCACGCGTGATGAAACTGATTCTGGTCGATGCGGGCGGCTACCCGCTGGCCTCACGCAGCGTACCGATTGGCTTTCGCATCGCCCGCACGCCGCTGCTCAATCGCGTGGGTGATGTAACGCTGCCGCGCAGCGTGGTGGCTGCGAGCGTGCGCAACGTGTACGGCAATCCTGACCGCGTCACGGTCGATCTGGTCGACCGCTATTACGAGCTGACGCTGCGCGAAGGCAACCGCCGCGCCCTGCGCCAACGGCTTGCGCAGATGCAGCCCGGCGCGCGCGCATCACTTGTGCTCACCATCAAAACGCCAACTTTGATCTTGTGGGGCGGGCAAGACCGCCTGATTCCGCCGGAGCTGGCGCGCCGCTTTGCGCAGGAAATCTCCGGCAGCAAGCTCGTGATTTTTGAAGCGCTTGGGCATGTGCCGCACGAAGAAGATCCTGCGGCAACGGTGGTGCCGGTGGAGCAGTTTCTGGCTATTCCCGCGCCGCGCGATGAATAGGCGCTAGGCCTTATTACCCGCAGCCGGCGCGGGTGGACTAAACACCCCATCACACGCCGCGCGCGATGCATCCGCTGCCGGCAGTTTTGCGCATACGCCGCCAAGCTGCGCGTGCAGCCGCTCCACAACTGCCTTGTGCGCGCCATCTTTGTTCCATGCAGTGAGCCGCTTGGCAATCCGTTCCAAAGAACGTTGATTGCGCTCGTAAAACGTCTCTGGCACCGGCTCAAGCTCCGCAAAGATCGACGCGACGGCTTTTTCAATCCGCGCGGCATCTTGCGGCGTTTGCTCCACCAGTATGCCCACATAGCTTGCGCCCCACTGAATCCGCGTGGCCGGGCCTTGCGCCGCTTCGTATGCCTTGCCGGCCCAATCCACCGCGGCCTGCTTGTTGCCGGCCGTTTTGGCATTGGCCGCGAGGCCGAGCATGTGGTAATAAGGCGAAACCGCCTTGGGCAGCTCAGCGGTGAGCAGGCGATTGGATTCCTGCATCAACCCCGCGTCGGCGAGGATGTCGGCGGCGAATGGAATTACCGCTTGGCGTTCGTACTTATCTGTCGCGGACTGATCTATCTTGGTTGCCGCATCGCGCACCGCTTGCACCAAAGGTTCTGCGAGCTTGGCGTCTTTGGGCTGATCCAGCTTGGCCAGTGCTATGCGGCCGCTGAGCGCTGCGAGCTGATCTGCGCGCGACAAGCTGGCATCCGCAGCAAGTTTGCCTAGCGCTGCGTCCCAGGCGCTGACCAGTTGCACCCGCTCCGCCGATTTTGCCGGCGCGAGCTTGGCGGCGAGCGAATCCACCGAATACGCCAGCGCTTCAAGATTCTCACGCGCAAGCATCGGGTCTGCCAGCACGGCGGTGAAGCGGCTGCGGGCCGCGGCATCCAGCAGCGTTTTGTTCTCTTTATTGCTTGCGGCAGCGACCAGTGCTTTCAAATCCAGACGTGACTGCGCGCTTTTGTATTGCGGCGGGCAGTTGGCGGCCAGCGTGGCCAGCGCGCCCGGCACTTGATCTTTGGGCAGCAGCGCCGCCTCATCGGTTTCCCATGAATGCAGCGCGAGCATGGTCCAGTCTTGCTCGGTCAATCCGGCGTCTTTGGCCAGCGCGGCGGTCAGCGTGGCCTTGAGCGGACGCGCGGCGCTCATCGCCAGCGTGAGCGCGGCCACATAGCGCTGGCCGTCCACCTCGCCGGGCAGGCGTATGACTTCTTTGCCTTCGGGCGAAAACAGAATCATGGTCGGGTAGCCGCGTACCTTGTATTGCGTGCCGAGCTTTTGCGCGCCCTTGCCATCACCGTCCAGATACACCGGCACGAACAGCTTGCTCTTGTCGATGAATTCCTGCCGGTTAAAGATCGTCGCTTTGACTTGATTGCAGGGCGGGCACCAGACCGCGCCCCAGTACAAAAACAGCGGCTTGTTTTCGGCTTTGGCCTTGGCAAACGCGGCATCCAAATTGCCGTCTGAATGAACCCAGGCGATGCCAGCGGTTTTTTCTGCAACAGCGGCTGGCGCGGCAGCCGTGGGCGGCTCTGGTGCTTTGGAGCAGCCAGCCACCAGCGCGAGCGCAGTCAAACCGAATACCAAGTGAACTGTGAGCATGATGTTTGCCCGAACAAGATGAATGAAACAAGTGTAGTGCGCGGGCGGGCGGGGCGCACAAACACACACGGCATTGCACGCCGCCAATGAAAAGCCGCACAAGGCGCGGGTGACCTGGTGCGGCTTTGAACTGCGGGTATTTGGTAGGCCGTGCGGGACTCGAACCTGCGACCAACGGATTAAAAGTCCGCTGCTCTACCAACTGAGCTAACGACCCAAATAGCCTTCAATTATGGCATAAGTCGCAATTGCCCGTCAAAGACAGCATCCGCTTTAGGTCTGTGCCTCTACGCCATCGCCTCCAGGCGCCGGGTCTGATAACCCAGCGCCAGCCATGCCCCGCCGAT
>JBJOQV010000173.1:0-6296 GCA_046049785.1 Pseudomonadota bacterium | reverse complement strand
AAAAATCTCCAACATCCGTGATCTGCTGCCGGTGCTGGAGCGCAGCTTTGGCGCCCCTACCGTGACCAAAGACGGCGTTTCGGTGGCCAAAGAGATTGAACTGAAAGACAAGTTCATGAACATGGGCGCGCAGATGGTCAAGGAGGTCGCTTCCAAGACTTCCGACAACGCGGGCGACGGCACCACCACTGCTACCGTACTGGCCCAAAGCATTGTGCGCGAAGGCATGAAGTACGTGGCCGCGGGTATGAACCCGATGGATCTGAAGCGTGGCATCGACAAGGCCGTTCTGGCAGCAACTGAAGAGCTGAAAAAGCTTTCCAAACCCTGCACCACCAGCAAGGAAATCGCCCAAGTAGGCAGCATTTCCGCCAACAGCGATGCGTCGATTGGCGAGCGCATTGCCGAAGCGATGGACAAGGTTGGCAAAGAAGGTGTGATCACGGTTGAAGACGGCAAGAGCCTGGCAGACGAGCTGGATGTGGTCGAAGGCATGCAGTTTGACCGTGGCTATCTGAGCCCGTATTTCATCAACAACCCGGACAAGCAAGTCGCCGTACTGGATGATCCGTTTGTCCTGCTGTACGACAAAAAAATCTCCAACATCCGTGATCTGCTGCCGGTGCTGGAGCAAGTAGCAAAGGCCGGCAAGCCGCTCTTGATCGTGGCTGAAGAAGTCGAAGGCGAAGCGCTTGCTACTCTGGTGGTGAACAACATCCGCGGCATTCTCAAAACCGTGGCCGTGAAGGCGCCTGGCTTTGGCGATCGCCGCAAGGCAATGCTGGAAGACATGGCTATCCTCACCGGTGGCGTTGTGATCTCTGAAGAAACCGGCATGACGCTTGAAAAAGCTACGCTGGCAGACCTGGGCCGCGTCAAGCGCGCTGAAGTGGGCAAAGAGAACACCACCTTGATCGACGGTGCAGGCGATGGCAAAAACATCGAAGCGCGCGTGAAGCAAATTCGCGTCCAGATCGAAGAAGCCACCAGCGATTACGACCGTGAAAAACTGCAAGAGCGCGTGGCCAAATTGGCCGGCGGTGTGGCACTGATTAAAGTCGGCGCCGCCACCGAAATGGAAATGAAAGAGAAAAAAGCCCGCGTAGAAGACGCGTTGCACGCGACCCGCGCCGCGGTGGAAGAAGGCATTGTTCCCGGCGGCGGTGTGGCATTGATCCGCGCCAAAGTGGCCGTTGCCAAGCTCAAAGGCGACAACGCTGACCAAGACGCCGGCATCAGGATTGTGCTGCGCGCGATGGAGGAGCCGCTGCGCATGATCGTGCAAAACGCCGGTGATGAAGCTTCGGTCGTGGTGAACAACGTGACCGCCGGCAAAGGCAACTACGGCTACAACGCCGCCACCGGTCAGTATGGCGACATGGTGGAAATGGGCGTGCTCGATCCCACCAAGGTGACCCGCACCGCGCTGCAAAACGCTGCATCTGTCGCTGCACTGATGCTCACAACCGACGCAATGGTGGGCGAGCTGGTGGAAGACAAACCGGCCGGCGGTGGTGGTGGCGGCATGGGTGGTATGGGCGGTATGGGTGGCATGGGCGGTATGGACATGTAATGCGGTTCCGCGCAAAGCAAAAATCTACTTTGCGCGGGCTTAGTTACCAAAAAATCGCTGGCAAAGCCAGTCGATTTTTTTGAGTTCAGAAGCTACGCAAGAGCAAAGCCCCGCGGCGCGAGCTGCGGGGCTTTTTCTTTTTTGCGATCTTGCGGTAGGCTGTGCGTGAACTCAATCTTTGGTCAATTCGATGCTGGAACGCACCGCGCAGGAGCAATCTTTAACTCAAGCGTCTACCACTGCGCCATCGCACGAAGCGTTTGCTCAGCCTGCCGATCTTCCTGCTGATGCTCCCAGTGCTCAGGCGCCGGAGCAATTCCGGTTCAGATTTTCTGGCGATGGAGCGGAGTATTTCCGCATTTGGCTAACCAACATGGCCTTTACGGTCATGTCGCTAGGACTTTATTCCGCCTGGGCGAAAGTGCGGCGGCTGGAATATGTCTATCGCAACACTCGCCTGACGGATGCGCACTTTATGTATGACGCACAGCCGTTCGCGATCTTGCGTGGCCGCTTGATTGCTGCAGTGCTGTTTGTCATTTACTACTTTTACACCGAACTGCCGGCCTGGATCGCGCTGGTCGTACTGGCGCTTCTTGCCTGCGCATTTCCGTATTTGATGTGGTCCGGCCTTCGCTTTAAGGCAAACCGCGCTCGGCATCGCGGCCTGCGCTTTAGTTTTTCCGGCAGCTTGTCTGAGGCGTATCAAATGTACTTGCCGCTAATCGCTGTTATTGTGGGTCCAACAGCGCTTGCGCTTGCGACCGTGGGTTCGGTGTGGGAAGAAGGTGCAACCGCGATTATCGGCTTCGGGTCGCTGGCTATGTTCGTGTTCATGCCTTGGGTACACGCCCGCTTGCGCCGCTGGATCACGAGCAATACGTGGTATGGGCAAAGCAAATTCTCGATCGATGTGCCCACTCGCAAGTTCTATGGCCTGTACATCAAGACCATCTTTGTCGCCATTGGCGTGGGCATTGTCGCAACTGCCGGCGGCGGACTTTTGTACTCGCTCGCTTCCATACTGTTTGCAGGCAGACCGGCGCCGCTGAACTTTGCGGTGTTTCTGATCTCGGCGGCGCTGACTTATTCCGTTGTCGTACCATTTTTTGTGGCCAAACTGCAAAACCTAACCTGGCAGGCGACGCGCTTGGAAGGCGTTGGATTCGATTGCCGCCTTTCGTCCGGCGCGCTGATCTGGCTGACACTCAAGAATTTGTTCCTTATCCTAGTCACACTGGGGCTGTGGCGGCCGTTTGGCTGGATTCGCGTGATGAAGATGCGCATCGAAAGTGTCGCATGGCTGGGATCGGCTGCTTTGCTTGCGGCCCACCAAACGCAAACCGCAGGCAGCACTGCGGGTTCAGAAGCGGCTGACTTTTTCGGTGCGGATTTTGGCCTATGAACACCGGCGCCCAGCACTCGCTAGAACTGCCAAGGCCGCTGCAAGGCACATTGTTCGATGCGCAAAGCGCGCAGGGAACGCCCGTAGATGTGCTGCTGTTTGGCAACCAGCTCATCCTTGAGCCGACCGATCTGTCCAGTAACGCGCAGCGCATCAGCGTGCAGGTGCGGCATGCGCGTCTGCGCGAGGTATTTTCCCGCACGTCGCTGGCCATCGATCTGCCCGGCGGCGCGCTGTGCGAGGTAGACACTGCGCAAGACGAGCGCGCCGCGACGGCGCTACGCAGCAAGCTTGAGGCGCCGCCGGGCCTTGTTACACGCCTGACTCGATCCAACTTTGGTCTTGCTTTGGTTGGGTTGACGTTTGCAGCATTTCTTGTATTTGCGTACTCGGTGTTGATCCCGCAGCTCGCAGTTGCGTTTATCAGCTGGATGCCGCAGAAGTACGCCGAAAAGCTGGATTCAGCCATTTACACTGCAATTGCGAAGGAGTATCTGCGTCCATCGCAACTCAACGGCGCGCTCCAAGCAGAGATATTTGCGCGTGCTGAGCAGCTAAAAGTTCCTGCACCGCTGCGCGATGTCGCGCGGCCGTTGGGGATCAAGCTGCATCACGCGCCTAGATTGGGGCCAAATGCCTTTGCCCTGCCCGGCGGCACCATCGTTGTCACGGACCAGCTCGTCAGACTCGCGCCCAATACAGATGCGGTGCTGGGTGTGATCGCCCACGAAATGGGCCACGTATCGCATCAGCACGGCCTGCAGAACATTGCCAAGAGCACTGCGCTTGGGCTGTTTTTTGCCGTGTACATGGGCGATTTTTCTGCGGTAGGCGCAGCCGCGGGCACATTGATCACGCAGACCAAATACTCGCGAGACGCAGAGCGTGAAGCTGATGAATACGCACTGGCGGTGATGCGCGCAAACGGCATTGCACCGATGGCGATGGCGGACATGTTCCGCAAATTCCTGGAAAAAGAGCGCGAGAACGATCCGATTCCCGAGTTTTTGCTGACCCATCCGGCGACTGAAGACCGCATCAAGACCTTTGAAAGCGCAAAGTAGCGGCGCATGGGTTCTCGTCGGTGTTTTCGGGGTGTTTATCGCAACAATCCAGGCTTCTACAACGAATTGGCTAAGCTTCGCGCTATCGCGCCACGCTGACTCGCATGGAATCCTCCGCACCTAATCTAAACAAACCGCTGCCGCCGGACGTTGTTTTTCTTGGCCTAGGCGGCCTGACGAGCTACCGGATGTATCCGGTGTTCAGCTTGCGCTGGATGCGTGGGCGGTTTGTGCTGTTTACAGGGGTTGCGGCGCTGTGGGCGTTGGTGACATTCCTGGGCAACAGCAATGACATCGGCTGGGGCGCTGCGGGCAACATTTCCGCGGCTTTTTTGTTCGCTGTCCTGATCATGCTGTTTTTTGGACCGGCGCTCGCGACTGCGGTGCGCTACGCCAAACTGTCTGCACGGAAAGAGGCAGCCGGAGTCGTAGCAGCGGTAATCATCGGGATCGGATTGTCTTGGGTAGTGGACTATTACTCCAGCAGCTACATCCTGGAGCAGGCCGGCAAGAAGGCAGAATATGACGCGCGACAAGCCAAGCTCAAAGATGCGCCCAAACTGCAACGGATCTCTTCACATGTTGCCGTCAGCATCAAAGGACTGCTGATCTACGGGCTGCTCGGCGGAGGTTTCGCACTGTTTGCCTATTTTCGCGAACGTACGCGGGTTGAAGCTTCGGTCCGCAGGCGCGAGCTGGCACGCGCCAACGATGCGCGGCGCGAGGCGGAGACGCGCCTGTCGCTTCTGCAGGCGCAGGTGGAGCCGCACTTTCTGTTCAACACGCTGGCAGGTTTGCGCAGCATGATCGGGCATGATCCGCCGGCCGCGCAGGCGATGGTGGACAAGCTGGTCGATTATCTGCGCGCTGCGATCCCTAAGATGCGGGCCGATGGTGAGCAGGAAGCGCCAACGCTTGGCGATCAGCTCGATATCGTCAAGAGCTATCTGGATTTGATGCAGATTCGCATGGGCAAGCGCCTGAGTTACAACATTGATGTGTCCGATACGCTGCGGGAGGCGCAATTTCCACCGCTGATGCTGATCAGCCTGGTGGAAAACGCGCTCAAGCACGGGCTTGAACCAAAGCCTGCGGGCGGCACGCTCACCATTACTGCAAGCAAGGCCGGCAAAATACTGAGCGTGTCTGTGCGCGACGACGGCGTGGGCTTTGGCGGCGCAGCAACCTCCGGCAGCGGCATCGGCCTGATGAATATCAAAACGCGGCTTGCCCAAATTTACGGCGGGCGCGCCAGTCTCACGTTGAAGGCTGTGGAAACCGGCGGCGTAGACGCCACGGTCACACTGCCGGCCAGCCCGACAAGCGCGATGTAACCCAAGGGAGATAAGTTCTCATGACAACAACCGCACTGATAGCTGAAGACGAAGCGCTGCCGCGTGCCGACCTTGTCAATATGCTCGCCGAGTTATGGCCGGAGCTGAAAATCGTCGCGCAGTGCGAAAACGGGCTGGAGGCGCTGGACGCCGTGGCCGCGCTCAAGCCCAACGTCGCTTTTCTGGACATTCGCATGCCAGGCGCCAACGGGCTTGAGGTAGCGCGCGCCGCCAGCGGGCAGTGTCATGTGGTGTTTGTGACTGCTTACGATCAATACGCGATCCAAGCCTTCAATGCCGGCGCGGTGGACTATGTGCTCAAACCGGTGCAGCGCGAACGGCTGGCACAAAGCGTGGAGCGGCTGAAAGAGCATGTTTCCGCACCGCCGCCGGACTTGACTGCGCTATTACGCGCGCTTGGCCAGCGTAACAAGGCGCAGCAACTCAAATGGGTCAGCGCCAACGTGGGCGACACGATCAAGATGTTCGGTGTCGATGAAATTCTGTACTTTCAATCGGAAGACAAGTACACCAAGGTTGTCACCGCAAACGATGAAGCGCACATCCGCAAGACCTTGAAGGAGCTGGGCGATGAACTCGACCCGGATGAGTTTTGGCAGATTCACCGCTCCACCATCGTGCGCGCCGATGCGATTGCGCGCGCGCAGCGCGATGATCTGGGAAAGATCACGCTGTCACTCAAAGCGCGCAGCGACAAATTGCCGGTGAGCCAGGCGTTTTCTTATCGGTTCCGCGGGATGTAATGCACACGGGCCGATCCGCGTGGATCGGCCCGTGTTGTGGCGTTAAAAAGAGCTGGCTTGCTAACGCCAACGAGTTCGCAGCCCGATTCAGCGCCCGTATGCCGCCACTGACATTTCAATAAGCGCGCGGTCCTCGAGCGAACGGTCTACCGACGC
>JBJOQV010000172.1:0-3741 GCA_046049785.1 Pseudomonadota bacterium | reverse complement strand
CGGCCTCGCCGATCATCATGATGGCCATGCGTGCTCCTTTGTGTAGGGAGCCGCTACTTTAGATTTGCGTGCGCGATAAGGTCTTGAAGGTTTGCGACACGCTGCGCGATACGAATTTCTTGCATCTACGCAATATCCATGCGGTTTTTCGGCCATTTTTGCCTCAAAACCCGCATGGAATATGCGTACTCTACCTGGTGTTTTGCTTCAATACGCGCTGCTGCTCGCGCTTCCAGTCTTTATCTTTTTCTGCGTCGCGCTTGTCGTGCTGCTTTTTGCCTTTTGCCAGGCCAATTTCCAGTTTGATGTGGCCTGCCTTGAAGTGCAGATTGACCGGCACCAGCGTGTAGCCGGCGCGTTCTACCTTGCCAATCAGCTTGCGGATTTCTTCTGCGCGCAGCAGCAGCTTGCGGGTACGCACGGGGTCGGGGCTGACGTGTTTGGATGCAGTAGGCAGCGGCGTAATGTGCGCGCCAAACCAAAACAGCTCGGCGTTGTTCACCACCACATAGCTTTCTTTGATCGTGGCGCGGCCGGCGCGGATGGATTTGACTTCCCAGCCTTCCAGCGCGATGCCGGCTTCGTACCGCTCTTCAATGAAGTAGTCGTGGAAGGCTTTTTTGTTGTCGAGAATCGTCATGATCTGCTTTGGGTGGATGACAGAATGACTTTGCCGCTGACGCGGCTTCAATGACGAAATGACCGAGCTTGCGCGTGGTCATGTGGCGCAACGCGCCACGTCATCGAGCGCCATCAGGCGCGAAGTCATTTGTCATCGCTAAAATCGCGATTGTATTGATTCCCCCGCAACCGCCTGTGTCCAAAATTCACAAGTCCGCGCTGCTGCCCTATACGCCGGAGCAAATGTTTGCCCTGGTGGAGCACGTTGAGCTCTATCCGCAGTTTTTGCCCTGGTGCTCGGCCAGCGAGGTGCACAGCCGCGCCAGCGGGCAAACCGAGGCCACGCTGGAGATGAATTTCAAGGGTGTCAAGCAGCGCTTCACTACGATCAATGCCAACCATCCGCACACGCAAATTGATCTGCTGCTGAAGGACGGGCCATTCAAAAAACTCACGGGTCATTGGCATTTCAAGAAGCTGGGGGAGATTGGCTGCAAAGTCAGCCTGGATCTGCACTACGAATTTGCCTCCGCCCCGGTGCAGGCCTTGATTGGCGCCGCCTTTGACAAGGTGGCGCGCAGCCTGCTGGATGCGTTTGTGCAGCGGGCAGACGAGGTGTATGGATCGCAGCCCTCGGTGGCGGCGTGAACATTACCGTTGCGTTTGCCGATGGGCACGGCGCGCAGATGGAGCCGCTTGAACTGCCACCCGGCAGCGTGCTGGCGGATGCGCTGGCGGCCTCAGCCTTGGCCGCGCAGCTCACGCAGCAGCATGGCCCGCTCACCGCAGGCATTTGGAACCATGTGCGCCCGCTCGACGCATTGCTGGCCAATGGTGACCGGGTTGAACTCTATAAACCGTTGATTGCCGACCCGAAAGTCGCGCGCCGGCTGCGTGCGCAGCGCTCGCGCGAAGAAATGCAGAAGAAAAAGGCGGCGGCGCGCAAGGTGACTGCGGGTGGGTAACGGTCTTGGGTCTTGGGTCTAGCGTTGGGCGTCTAGCGTGGCGCAATTCCCAATAGCGTCTACGCAATATCCATGCGGGTTTTGGAGCAAAAGCGGCTCAAAAAGCGCATGGATATTGCGTGCATCACTTCGAAAGTCGCAAGTCAGTGAACCCGATCCACGCTAGACGCCCAACGCTAGACCCTAGACCCTAGACCCTAGACCCCAAAAGCTTTAGCTGCACGCCTTGGCGATACTCTCCTTGGCGCGGGCAATTTCCGCCGCGCGGCCAGAATCGTCCAGAAACTCGCGCTCGCCCTTGGCGTTGGGCCGGGCGATGCGCTGGCCGGACTCGAGCGCGGCCAGGTTGTTGCGGTTGCTGGTGCATGCCTGCTGCTTTTCCTTGGCCACGGCGGCTTCTTTGGCGGCTTTGTCGGCAGCTTCAGCCTCGGCTTTTTTGCGTTTTTGAAAGTCGGCTTCCCGTTCGGCCGTGGTCATGGGTTTGTCGTCCTTGGCGGCTGCAGGTTTGGCAGCCGCTGCGGCAGCGCTGGCGGGGGCGGTGGTGGCAACGGCGGCGGCTTTTTCGTCCGCCTTTTTGGCTGCGGTGGGGTCGTCATACGTGATCTTGGACTTGCCGGTAGGCCGCGCGGGTGCCCCGCTGGGGGTTTTGATGATGTTTTCCGGCTTGATGCTGGCCGGCGGCGGCTGGTCAGAGAACTGCATGCGGCCTTGTTCATCCTTCCATTGCCAGGCTTGCGCGTGTGCTGCGGTGGCAGCAAGCAGCAGTGCAGCCACAGCGGCGGCGCGGGCAATCAGGCGGGGAATTGAAACAATCATGGCAAATCCTTGTGCAAAACAGTGAGTATCTAACTCAGACCAATTGGAATCATATGGGTTCTAACGCAGCAATGTGCATTGAGTGCACATCAACTGTTGCGTATAATCGATTTTTGCGACTGGAGCTTTTCCATGCGTTTAGTAAAAAAGGCACTCACGTTCGATGATGTGCTGCTGATTCCGGCTCTTTCTGCCGTTCTCCCCAAAGAAGTCAATCTTGCAACACGCGTTTCACGCAACATTCAGCTGAATATTCCGCTGGTGTCCGCCGCGATGGACACCGTAACCGAATCGCGCCTTGCCGTGGCCATAGCGCAAGAAGGTGGGCTGGGCATCATTCACAAAAACCTCACCCCCGCCGAGCAGGCGCGCGAGGTGGCGCGTGTCAAACGGCACGAAGCCGGCGTGCTACGTGATCCGATTACGGTGTCGCCCGAGCAGACCATCCGCGATGTGATTGAGCTGTCCCGCGCGCATGGGTTTAGCGGCTTTCCCGTCGTGCAGGGCAAAAACGTGGTGGGCATCATCACCAACCGCGACATTCGCTTTGAAGAAGACCTGGATGCCAAAGTCGCCACCAAAATGACGCCGAAAGAGCGATTGGTGACGGTGAAAGAGGGCGCCACGCTGGAGGAAGCCAAGCGCCTGCTCAACAAGCACCGGCTCGAGCGTGTGATTGTGGTCAACGGCGGCTTTGAGCTGCGCGGCCTGATCACAGTAAAAGACATCATGAAGGCCACCGAGCATCCGCTGGCCGCTAAAGACGACCAAGGCAAGCTGCGCGTGGGCGCTGCCGTGGGTGTGGGCGAGGGCACGGAAGAGCGCGTGGAGGCGCTGGTGAAGGCCGGCGTGGATGTGCTGGTGGTGGATACCGCGCACGGCCACAGCCAAGGCGTGCTGGAGCGGGTGCGCTGGGTCAAGCAGCACTATCCAAACGTGGATGTGATTGGCGGCAATATCGCTACCGCCGCGGCAGCCAAGGCGCTGGCGGAACACGGCGCGGATGGTGTGAAGGTCGGCATCGGCCCCGGCTCCATCTGCACCACGCGGATTGTGGCTGGCGTGGGCGTGCCGCAAATTTCAGCCGTGGCTGATGTGGCTGAGGCGCTGAAAGGCAGCGGTATTCCGCTGATCGCGGATGGCGGCATCCGGTACTCCGGCGACATTTCCAAGGCCATCGCTGCCGGCGCGCATGCGGTGATGATGGGCGGCATGTTTGCCGGTACCGAAGAAGCGCCGGGCGAAATCGTACTGTTTCAGGGCCGCAGCTACAAAAGCTACCGCGGCATGGGCAGCGTCGGTGCAATGCAAAAAGGCAGCGCAGACCGGTATTTTCAGG
>JBJOQV010000171.1:0-7141 GCA_046049785.1 Pseudomonadota bacterium | reverse complement strand
CGAGCCGGGCAGCGCCATGCACGTGCACAAGAGCGTGGTGGACAAAAAGACCGGCAAGAACATTTTCTCCAATGAAGACGGCACACCGTCCAAGGCGTTCTACAACTACATCGGCGGCCTGCAAACCTATGTGCCGCAAGCAATGGCGTTTTTTGCGCCCTATGTCAACAGCTACCGCCGCCTGGTGCGCCACACCGCGGCACCGATCAACGTGCATTGGGGTCACGACAACCGTACCGTGGGGATTCGCGTGCCCGAGTCCAGCCCGCAAAACCGCCGGGTGGAAAACCGTGTGATCGGTGCAGACGCCAATCCATATGTGGCGCTAGCGGCGAGTTTGGCCTGCGGTTATCTGGGCCTGATCCAGCAGATTGAACCTGCAGCAGAAACCACCGGCAGCGCCTACAACGCCGAGAATCAATTGCCCGATGGTCTGAACGAAGCCGTGCACCGGCTGGACGATACGCCGGGGCTGGAGCAAGTGATGGGCAAACGCTTCTGCGGCATCTACAAGGCCGTGAAGATGAGCGAATACAGCGAATTTATGCAGGTGATCAGCCCGTGGGAACGCGAGCATCTGCTGCTGCACGTTTAGGAAAAAATCATGAAGCTCAACGATTTGCCCAAGTTTGATACCGCAGGCATTCGCGCCAAGGATGCGGCGCATCATCTGCACCCCTTTTCCGACAACAAAGCGCTGGGCCAGACCGGCACGCGCGTGATAGTGCGTGGCCAGGGCGTACACATCTGGGACAGCGAAGGCCACGAGATCATCGATGGCATGAGCGGGCTGTGGTGCGTCAACCTGGGCTATGGCCGCAAGGAGTTGATCGACGCTGCCACCAAGCAGATGACCGAGCTGCCGTTCTACAACGCGTTCTTCAAGACCACCACCGTGCCCGCGGCAGAGCTGGCCGATTTGATCGCGAGCGTAGCGCCACCGCACATGAAGCATGTGTTCTTTTCCAGCTCCGGCTCGGAAAGTAACGACACGGTGGTGCGCATGGTGCGCCGCTATTGGGACTTGCTGGGCCAGCCGCAGCGTAAGGTGATCATCAGCCGCAAAAATGCCTATCACGGCAGCACGATGGCCGGCGCATCACTGGGCGGCATGGAAGGCATGCACGCGCAAGGCGACTTGCCCTTGCCCAATATCACGCACATTGATCAGCCCTACTTTTTGCAGCACGCCCTGCCAGGCGAAACCGAAGATGCCTTTGGTATTCGTGCAGCGCTCTGGCTGGAAGAAAAAATTCTTGCAGTTGGCGCGGATAAAGTCGCGGCCTTTATTGGCGAGCCAGTGCAAGGCGCTGGCGGCGTGATTATTCCGCCGGCTACGTATTGGAAAGAGATTGCCCGCATCTGCGATAAGTACGGCATTTTGCTCGCGCAAGACGAGGTGATCTGCGGCTTTGGGCGCCTGGGTTACTGGTTTGGCTGCCAACATCCGCATATCAATACGCGGCCTGACATCATTACTTTTGCCAAGGGCGTCACTTCCGGCTACATCCCGCTGGGCGGCGTGCTGGTGGGCGAGCGGCTGGCCACGGTGCTGCTCGAAAAAGGTGGTGAATTCAATCACGGTTACACCTACTCCGGCCATCCGGTAGCCTGCGCGGTGGCGATTGCCAACATCAAAGCCATGCTGGCGGACAAGATTGTGGAGCGGGTGCGCGACGATCTTTCGCCCTACTTGGCGCAGCAGTTTGCAAAGCTTAATAATCACCCGCTGGTGGGCGATGCACGCAGCCTTGGCATGGTGGCGGGCCTGGTGCTTTACAAAAACAAGGCAACGCGCGAGCACTTTGCCGAAGAAGTAGGCGTGGGCTACCTGTGCCGCGAGCACTGTTTTAAGAATGGCGTGGTGATGCGCGCCGTGGGTGAGCGCATGATCATTGCGCCACCCCTGGTAATTACCCGCGCTGAAATTGACGAGATGCTCTCGCGGATTCGCAAGAGCCTGGACGACACTTTGACCGAATTACAAGGGAAACACCTGATCTAAATGCGGTAAACCATTCGCCCAGATGGATGTTAAATCGGCGATGTTTTGCGAATCTGTAGTAGGAACGCTCTTGCAGGCGTGAAAATTGCAGGATCGCAGGCAGTTTATTTCGAAATGACCGATTCGTTTGCTAAGGAGAGCAGCATGCAAGTCTCGCGCAGTCTTGGAGCTAGTTTGGGCAAAGCACTTTTTGCGGCGCTTGCCGCGGTGGGAGTGATAGGAACCGCGGCCGCGCAAGGCGTGCTGAATATCTACAACTGGTCGGATTACATCGCCGAAGACACGATCAGGAACTTTGAGAAAGAAACCGGCATTAAGGTGCGTTACGACACCTTTGACAATAATGAAATACTGCACGCCAAGCTGGTGGCAGGCAAAACCGGTTACGACATTGTGGTGCCATCGTCCAACTGGGCGGGCATTCAGATCAGCGGCGGTTTGCTGCAAAAGCTGGATAAGTCCAAGCTACCGAACTACAAGAATCTTGACCCCGCCATCATGGGCGCGCTGTCCAAGACCGATCCAGGCAACGACCATATCATTCCCTGGCTGTGGGGCTATACCACTGTTGGCATCAATGTCGACAAAGTGAAAGCCGCGCTGGGTGATTTGCCGATGCCGGCCAATGCGTTCGACCTGGTGTTTGATCCCAAGTACATCAGCCGCTTGAAATCCTGCGGCGTGTCTTTCCTGGATTCCGCCTCGGAGATTGTGCCAACCGTGCTGCACTATCAAGGCAAGTATGCCTACTCCAAGAACGCGGCCGACTATCGCGATGCGCCCGCACTGCTGCAAAAGGTCCGCCCCTTTGTGACGTTGTTCTCATCATCCGGGTACATCAATGACATGGCCGGTGGCTCCATCTGCGTGGCGCTGGGCTGGTCTGGCGACATCAATATCGCGCGCCAGCGCGCGATCGAGGCCAAGAACGGTGTGAAGATCGAGGCACTGATTCCGTCAATTGGCGGCGTGCCGTTCTTCGACACGATGGCGATCCCTGCCGATGCGGCCAATGTTGAGAATGCTTACAAATTCATCAACTACATCCTCAAACCGGAAGTGCACGCATCGCTCACCAACAAGGTGTTCTATGCCAATCCGAACAAGGAAAGCCTCAAGTTCGTGAAGCCCGAGGTCGCCAATAACCCGACCGTGTTTTTGAAAGAAGCTGACGCGAAGAAACTAGTCGCTGTGGATCAAGTACCCAACGACATCCGCCGCACGATCACGCGGATTTTCACCAGCTTCAAGACTGGCATCTAGTAGCAGTTTGGGTGTAAGCGGGGCGCCGCGGGGCGCTCCCGCCGTAAAACCGCCGGGGGCGCAATTGCAGAACAACAACGATTTTCTGCGCATCGAGAAAATCACGAAGAAATACGACGACGTTGCCGCCGTGGACGGCGTGTCGATCTCGATTGAAAAAGGCAAGATTTTTGCGCTGCTTGGCGCTTCCGGCTGCGGCAAGAGCACCCTGCTGCGCATGCTGGCGGGCTTTGAAACGCCCACCTCCGGCAAAATCTACCTGGAAGGCCAGGACATTACCGATATGCCGCCGTACGAGCGGCCAATCAACATGATGTTCCAGAGTTATGCGCTGTTTCCGCATCTGACGGTGTGGGAGAACATTGCGTTTGGCTTGAAGCGCGATGGCATGGAAGCCGGCAAGATTGAAGCGCGCGTGCAGGCGATGCTGGAACTCACGCAACTCAAACAGTTCGTCAAGCGCAAGCCGCATCAGCTTTCCGGCGGGCAGCAGCAGCGCGTGGCGCTGGCCCGCAGCCTGGCCAAGCAGCCCAAGCTGTTGCTGCTGGATGAACCGCTGGGTGCGCTGGACAAAAAGCTGCGCGAGCAGACTCAGATAGAACTGGTCAACATCATCGATCAAGTGGGCGTCACCTGCGTGATGGTCACGCACGACCAGGAAGAAGCCATGACCATGGCCGACCGCATTGCGGTGATGAAAAGCGGCAGCTTCCTGCAAGTGGGCCCGCCCTCTGAAATCTACGAAACGCCCAACAGCAAATATGTGGCCGACTTTATCGGCAATGTCAATTTGTTTGAAGGCACGCTCGATACCGATGAGGCAGATCACTGCATCATCGGCGGCAAGGAGTGCCAGCACTATGTGCCTCACGGCATTACGGGCACGCAGGGCATGCCGGTAACCGTGGCGATCCGGCCCGAGAAAATCTGCGTGCAGCGGCATATGCCGACAGCCGATCAGCGCGAGCAGGCGGCCGAACATGGCTTCAACTACGCCAAGGGAAAGATCAAAAACCGTTCGTACATGGGCAGCTACACCGTGTACCACGTGCTGCTGGACACCGGTATGACGGTCAAGGTGATTCACACCAATGCGGCGCGGCATGAGGAAAATCAGCTCACCTGGGATGATGAAGCCTATGTGTGGTGGGATGGCAGCGATGTTGTGGTGTTGACTCAGTAGCGCAACCGGATATCATGCAAAAAAACTTCACCGGCATCTTAAGCAGCATCCTGCACCCCACCGCAGCGGGCCGCAAGACGGTGATCGGCATTCCGTATCTGTTTTTGATTTTGTTCTTTGCAGTGCCGTTTCTGATCATGCTCAAGATCAGCCTGTCGGACACCGATGGCATTCGCATCAAGGACATGGTGTCGTTTTCAGACGGTTTGCTGCAGTTCCGGCTGCAGCTTTCCAGCTTCATCAGCATCTACACCGCGCCGTTTAACGAGTACGTCGAGCCGTACTGGAATTCACTCAAGTTTGCCGGCATCACGACCATCATTTGCCTGATCCTGGGTTATCCGTTTGCCTATTTCATGGCGCGCGCGCCGCAGCATTGGCGCCCAGCCTTGCTGATGTTAGTGATGCTGCCGTTCTGGACCAGCTTTTTGCTGCGTATCTATGCATGGAAAGGCTTGCTGGACAACAACGGCGTCATCAATGACGCGCTGATTGCCATTGGCATCATCAACGAGCCGATTCACATGATGCACACGCAGTTCTCGCTTGTGATCGGCATGGTGTACGCGTACCTGCCTTTCATGATCCTGCCGCTGTACGCCAACCTCGTCAAAATGGATTTGCGGCTACTTGAAGCCGCGCAGGATCTGGGCGCAACGTCGTGGAAAGCGTTCTGGCTGATCACCGTGCCACTGTCCAAGGCCGGTATTATTGCGGGCAGCATGCTGGTGTTCATCCCCTGCGTGGGCGAATACGTGATTCCTGAGCTGCTGGGTTCGCCAAATGACCGCATGATCGGCCGCGTGATCTGGGACGAGTTCTTCGGCAATCTTGACTGGCCGCGCGCCTCTGCCGTGGCGGTGATCATGATTTTGCTGATCATTGTTCCGCTTGCCTGGTTCAACAAATACCAGACTGAAACCGCTGGCGGAGCAGACAAATGACGCTTCTAAAAGGCAAAGGGCTGCCCTTGGGATGGCTGATCGCGATCTATCTGTTTTTATATATCCCGATCTTTACGCTCGTGATCTACAGCTTCAATGACAGCAAGATGGCCTCGCTGTGGGGCGGTTTCACGTTCAAGTGGTACGGCGAGATTGTGCGCGACCGCGAGATCATGGAAGGTTTGTGGCTATCACTCCAGATTGCGTTTTTCACTGCCTGCATGTCGGTCGCACTGGGCACACTGGCGGCGTTTGCGATGGTGCGCTACACGCGCTTTTCAGGCCGTACGCTGTTTTCCGGCATGATCAACGCGCCGCTGGTGATGCCAGAGGTGATTGTGGGGCTGTCGCTGCTGCTGATGATGGTGTCGGTGCAGCGCGCACTGGGCTTTCCCGAGCGCGGCATGCTAACCATCTGGATCGGCCACTCGCTGCTGGGCATGGCCTACGCTGCGGTGGTGGTGCAATCGCGCCTGATCGATATGGACCGCCGGCTTGAAGAGGCGGCGATGGACCTAGGTGCCAAGCCGCACCAGGTGTTTTATCTGGTCACGCTGCCCATCATCGCCCCCGCGCTGGTGAGCGCATGGCTGCTGACGTTCACTATTTCGCTGGATGATGTGGTGCTCTCTGCGATGCTCAGCGGGCCGGGATCGACCACGCTACCCATCGTGATTTTTTCGCGCGCCAAGCTCGGCCTGTCTCCCACCATCAATGCGGTGGCGTCAGTCATGATTTTGATAATTGCGATTGGTGTGGTGGCCGGCAGTATTTTGCTGGCGCGCGCGGAGAAACGCCGCGTGAAGGAACAAGCGGCCGCGTATGCAGAAGGATTACAGGCAATCAAGGCGTAGACGCAGGTTTCATGCGCTTTTTGAGGCAAAAATGGCTCAAAAAGCTCATGGATATTGCGTAGTAGGTAGATAGAGTTAACAACTAGATCCACTCGACAAGGAGAAGTGCGATGTTCAAACTCAAGACCATGGTCGTGGCCATTGGCCTGACCGCGCCGCTGCTGGCCGGCGCACAGACGAACGCAGACGTGCTCAAGGAACTGCAAGCACTCAAGGCCAAGGTGGAGCAACTGGAAGCGCAGCTCAAGGCGCAGGAAGCTGCCAAGCCCAAGCAAGGCACCGTCGACCCGGCCGAGTTCAACAAGACCGCGGTGAAAGTCGAGGCGCTGGAAGACCAGTTTGAAGCGCAGGGCTTCAAGGGCTTGAAGATCAGCGGCTACGCTGACCCCACCTTCATCATGAACCGCCGCCAAGATACCGCCGGCTTCCAGTTTCTGAACAACGTCGCCTCCGACGGCTACAACTACGACAACTCCTACATGGGCGCCGTCAGCCTGGACATCCAGAAAGAAATGGAAAACGGCACCCGCTGGCGTTTGACGCTGGTGCCCAACCGCGGCACGGATTCCGTCATTGGCAACGGCGGCCTAGTGCATGAGGCATCCGTCTCCGTACCGTTGACCGATTTGCAGACCCGCATGATTGCCGGCCATATTCCTGATTGGAGCGGCTACGAATATCTGCAGCCAACGCTGAACAAACTCATCACGCATAACCTGCTGTTTGATTTCACCTTGCCAACGGCCTACACCGGTGTGGGCATTGAGACCACGCGCGGCAAATGGCTCTCCAAGGTGATGCTTGCCAACGTCAACAACACCAAAAAATCCTCCGGCAACAAAACGCCGTCACTCGTGTATCGCGTCGACTATTCGCGCGGCGAGTTCCAGGG
>JBJOQV010000170.1:0-2682 GCA_046049785.1 Pseudomonadota bacterium | reverse complement strand
TATGCGAGCAGCTCAGAAGGCGGCAGCGCGCGGTTGACGATGCCCATCTCAATGGCCTCGGTCACATCAAAGGGCTCGCCCAGCAAAAGTTTTTCCGCGGCGCGTACGTACCCTGCGTTGGCCGGCACCAGCACGCTGGAGGCAAATTCCGCGCACAAGCCTAGCGACGCAAACGGCATGGAGAATTTGGCATTGTCCGCCGCGTACACCAAATCGCAGTGCAGCAGCAGGGTGGTGCCAATGCCAACGGCGGCGCCGGCGACTGCGGCCACCACTGGCTTTTCGCAATCCTTCAGCGCCTTCATGAAGGCAAAAACGGGTGAATCCATGCCAGCCGGCGGCCGGATCATGAAGTCTTCCAGATCATTGCCGGCGGTAAAAATGTCCGGCTGGCCGCATATGAGCACTGCGCGTACGGCCTTGCTGTCCTGAGCATCCAGCAGCGCGTCAGCCATCGCCTGGTACATGTCAATGGTGATGGCATTCTTTTTTGCCGGTCGCGCGATCTCGATCCGTGCAACGCCGTTCAGTACCGAGGTGTTGATGCTCATCGAAAGTCAATCCTGTCAGAGTTTAGGTAGCAAAGCCATGCAGCGCCGCGGTGACGCGCGGCCACAGCGAATGTTCAAACTGGTCGCGGAAAAAGCCAAAGTGGCCGATACGCTTGGCGCCGACATCTTTGGGGGCGATACGCTCAATCGTACGCGGCGCGCTGTGATAAAAATCGATCAGGCTTTGCGTGCCTTCCAGCGTCATCATCTCGTCGTCGGTGAATGAAAACGCCAGAATCGGAAAGCGCGCCCGGCCATACGCGCTTTTGCCTTTGTCGCCCAGCGCACCGAGCGAATACAGCGGGTGCAGGCACCACTGCCGCCACTGCAACATGGCGCCCTTGGGCAGATCGCCCACCTTACGGAAAGACTTGCCGGGAAAGTAGCCATACAGGCGTGTTGCCAGCGGCACCAGCACGTACCAGAAGTAAAGCACCATGCGTTTGGTCTGCGGTGCGTTCATGCGCCAGTACCCGCTGCCCGCAGCCACACTGAGCATGCCGTTGATCAGCGCCTGATTGCGCAGCAAGCCGGGCAACTGAGCGCCCAGACTGTGGCCGATGACATACAGCGGTGCATGCGGCACGCGCGATTTGAGCCAGTGCAGCATCGCGTCGTAATCGCTGACCCAGTCGAGCAAGTCTGCATCGAATCCGCGCAGCGAACGCGCAAACACCTGCGGCCGGGACAATCCCATACCGCGGTAGTCGAACGTGGCCACGGTATAGCCCTGCGCGCTCAGCCAGCGCGCAAAGGCGAAGTAATACTCCTGCTTCACTCCCATTGCGGCGGGCAGCAGCACCGTAGCCCGAGGTGCTGCATGGTCCGCCACGTGGGCCGCAAGGGTAAAGCCATCATGTGTGGAAACTTCCTGCTTGAGCATCGACTGCCTCCTTCACAAAGCTACCGGTTGCTGCGCGCGCCGCCCGGCGGGCTACATCCGTTCAAAAATACCGGCTGCGCCCATGCCGGTGCCCACGCACATGGTCACCATGCCGTACTTCAGGCTGTTACGCCGCAGCGCGTGCACCACGGTTGCAGCGCGGATTGCGCCTGTAGCCCCAAGCGGATGCCCCAGCGCGATGGCGCCGCCCATGGGGTTGACTATTTGCTGGTTCAAACCCAGATCGCGGATAACAGCGAGCGCTTGCGCGGCAAAGGCTTCGTTCAGTTCGATCCAGCCCATGTCTTCGTGCTTGAGCCCGGCCGTTTTCAGCGCTGCAGGAATCGCCTCCTTCGGGCCGATGCCCATGATCTCTGGCGGCACGCCGCGCACGGAAAAGCTCACAAAGCGCGCCAGCGGCGCGAGGTTGAACTGCTTGAGCATTTTTTCACTCGCCACAATCAGCGCACCCGCCCCATCTGAAGTTTGCGAGCTGTTGCCGGCGGTCACAGAGCCTTTGGCAGCAAAGACCGGCCGCAGCTTGGCCAGCGCTTCCAGCGTCGTGTCGGCGCGCGCGCCTTCGTCTTGGCTTACCGTCTTGGTTTTGACGTCGATCTCACCGCTACCGAGATTGGGAAACTTCTCCATTACCTCAACTGCAGTCGTTTCATCCTTGAAGTAGCCGGCCTGCTGCGCGGCAATCGCTTTTTGGTGCGAGGCCAGCGCGAACGTGTCTTGATCCTCGCGGCTCACCTTCCACTGCTGCGCGACCTTCTCTGCCGTCATACCCATGCCGTAGGCGATGCCGATGTTCTCGTCTTTATCAAAGATATGCATGTTCATCGAAGGCTTGTTACCCATCATCGGCACCATACTCATCGATTCACAGCCGGCGGCGATCATCGCATCTGCCTCGCCCACGCGAATCCGGTCGGCCGCCATCGCCAGCGCGGTCAGGCCGCTGGCGCAGAAGCGGTTGACGGTGACGCCGCCTACGGTATTGGGCAGACCGGCCAGTAGCGCGCCAATCCGTGCCACGTTCAGACCTTGCTCAGCTTCTGGAATTGCGCAGCCCACAATCGCGTCTTCAATCACCTTGGGGTCCAGTCCAGGCACCTGTTTAAGCGCGCCTTGCAGCGCGGCAACCAGCAAATCGTCTGGCCGCAGATGCTTGAAACTGCCCTTGGGTGCCTTGCCAATCGGCGTGCGGGTGGCGGCAACGATGTAGGCGTCTTGTACTTGCTTGCT
>JBJOQV010000169.1:0-4430 GCA_046049785.1 Pseudomonadota bacterium | reverse complement strand
CAAGGCAGCATTCGCACCCAGAAAGTTGTGGCGCTCACCGAGCCTTCTTGCCGCACCTCGCTTCCGCAAAGCGCGATCTGGTGCGACTCAAGTGAACTCTTTACGCAGCAGATGTTTGCGGACACCGGGCGGATTGGCGATTCAAGGTCGGGGCGCAATGCTTCCGCAGGAACAGCGCCCCTCAGTCGGAGCTTGCTGAGTGAACTTGAGGCAGGTTTTGTGGGGCATATCCGGCTCTTGCGTTCCGATGCGGTGATCGCAAGTGCGGCGACCGATGCCGCGATGATAGTTTTCCTTGCGGCAACAGCATGGTTGCGTGGCGCACGCTTGATTTTGGCGGATGACCTTGAACTGGATAGTCACCTGAAGTCTAAAGGCCTCGCCGGCCTGGCATATGTTGATTCGGCAGTGTTAGCCAAAATTCCCGCACACAAGAGCGCGCAATTGGCAGATATGACTTTGATCATCGATGCAGCGCAGAACAGCGTTCAAACTACCACGCGCATGTTAGAAAGCGGCTACGCGGTCTACAACATCCAACGCTCGAGCGGCCTTGGATTGCCTGTTGCGATGGGTTTGGTTTCGCACGCGCGCGATGCCGCAATTATTGGCCATGCGCTGGCGGATGATCTGCTCTCGTTGAGAGACGATCAGGGCAATGTTTTGGGCGCGGGCCTGATCGGGACGTTACGAGTTGATTTAGGTACCGATATCGCGCTGAACGAGCCGGTCCTGGTACGCGAACGCAGCGACGGAGTGTTACAGTTCATCGGGAGTATCGAACAAGCAAACGGCATTGAGGTCGTCAACAGTGCGGTCAGGCTGCGACCTTCGCAGGACGCGCCTGCCAAAATGGTGACCACCGCACCAGTAGAGCAGGCGGCGCCCTCCGCATCGGCAGTGAGCCCAAAGGTCTCCGCCGAGCAACTGATGGTCTCGGTGTGGAAAGAAGTACTGGGTGTGTCAGAAGTAACGGCGCGAGACAATTTCTTTGAACTGGGGGGCAGCTCTTTGTCCGCCATGCAGGCAGCTGAAGCTGTGGAGCAGCGCTTGGGCAAGCGGGTTTCGCCGCGGCGGTATGTTTTTGAAACGCTTGGTCAGCTAGCGGCTGCGTACGATGGCACGGAAGATAAAACGACGCAGACCGCGTTGCCCGCGGTTGCACCCGCAGTGGTGGCTGCGACCCGAGAGCGCGGGCTGGCAAGCCGCTTCAAACGCCTTGTCGGTCTAACCTAAGCAAAGGTTAAGCGCCCCGCCCTCTATGTCCATCCAACCCAGGCGCCTGCGGCACGGCGGGCGCGAGTTCACCGCAATTGTTCAGCTGCCTGCAGGCACCGCAAGGCCTGCGAAAGGCGTTTTACTATGCCGGCCGATTGGGCAGGAAGCAGTTCGCTCAAACGCCATGTTCCGAGTCCTCTCAGAGCGGCTGGCGCGTGAAGGCTTTGCCGTGCTCAGATTCGATTATCACGGCACCGGCGACTCTCCGGGCGAAGAGCAGGAGCAAAGCCTCGCCAGCTGGGCAAGCGATATCGTTGCGGCGCACGATGCGATGGCGGCAGAAGGTATCTCAGCGGTATCCTGGTTCGGTATGCGCTTAGGCGCAAATGCTGCTTTAGAGGCCGCGCGCGCGGTAAGAAACCCACCGCGGCATTTGATTCTTTGGGAACCTGTTGTCCACGGCCAAACTTATCTGCAATTGCTTATGCGTGGCCATCGTGACGAACTCGTGCGCGAATTCGGGGGTTTACCGTGGAAGTATTTGCTTGCCGCGACGAAAGTCGTCGAACCAGAGTTACCGGGTGACGTATTAGGTTTCCAGTATGGTCGGTTGTTGGTAGAAGAAATTGCCGCGCTTGCAGAGCTCAACGTGCGTGCGGTCCTGCGCCGCGGCATACCGGTACTTTGCGCGCTGCGTCAGGCAGATAAAAGTACTCTGGAGCATCTGCCTGTGAGCGATCTGCTGCATACACAAATCGTCCAAGTGCAGACTGACTGGTTGTCTAGCCAGGCAATGGGGTCGGCCGTGGCGCCGCCCGATGCGATCAATACTTTGGTCAGCACTCTGCGCCTATGAGCATGGAAAACACCGTCATCATCGGCCGCGAAAATCATCTAGTGGCCACCACCACCGCTGCACAGGCAGGCGCTGCTGCAGCAGCGCCATTTGTGGTTATTCTTTCCAACTCGGGGGTAATCCCGCGCGTTGGTCCGCACCGAATCAACGTACACCTTGCGCGTCACTTTTCAGCGCTGGGCGTGCCTTCCATTCGCTTTGACATGAGCGGGCTGGGCGATAGTCTGCGCACATCCAGCACCGCAAGCATGATTGATCAGTGGGTGGCCGATGCGCAAGACGCGATGAATTTCGCGCAGCAGCATTTTGGTTGTGCGCGGTTTATCATGATTGGCTTTTGCTCCGGTGCCGAAGTCGCCTACAAGGCGGCGTTGCAAGACAAACGCATGATCGGCGCCGTACTGTGGGATCTGTACGCGTATCAAAATTGGCAATCCCGCGTGCGTACGCTCCTGTTCCGTGCGCGACGCGCAGGTGCTGCCGGTCTGCTTCAGAAACTGCTCGCCAAACTCGGGCTCGGCCATTCAAATAGCGGCCAGCCACCGATCACGCGCGTGCAGACTTTTCAGCCCGCCCAAATCCCCACCGTGGAAGCTTTTGCGGCGGACCTGAAGTCACTTGCACAGCGTGGCGTGGCCTTACTGGTGCTGCACTGCGGCGGCGAGCCGCAGTGGTACAACTACCGCGGCCAATTTGATGACACCCTTGGCCGACACGGCCTGCAGGGTTTGGTGGATTTTGATTTTCTTGAACAGGCCGATCATTTGCTCACAAGACAGTCCGCGCAGAAAACTTTTGTCGGAACCGTTGTCCGCTGGCTAAGAGCGCGGCAACTCTTGCAAGCATAGCGCTGCGAAGTTGAACTCGCGTGAACGTGACAGCGCTTTATCCTGACGCGGTTCAGCATTTAGCGGTCAGCGGCGTTGATATCTACGTATGCGATCTTCGGGTTTGGCAAGCGCATACTCCCATTCACTTGTCGGCAGAAGAAGCAGACCGCGCCAGCAAGTTCGTATTCGCGCGACACCGGCACGCATTTGAACGCGCGCATCAGTTTTTGCGAGAAACGCTGGGGCGGGCACTTGGCACTGATCCATCGGCCCTCACCTTCAAGCTCGCGCAGCTAGGCAAGCCGGCGCTGCCCGATCCACGCCCTCTGCATTTCAACTTGAGCCATAGCGAACATCATGCCGCGGTGGCGATCTCGCGCTTCTCTGAAGTCGGCGTTGACATCGAAGATCTGCACCCAGTTCCAGACGCGTTAGCGCTTGCCGAGCACCACTTTACGTCAGCAGAGCAAGCAGAACTGCTGGCTAGTGCGCATGGCGCGCCGCGTGATCGCGCGTTTTTGCAGGGCTGGACGCGCAAAGAAGCATGCCTCAAGGCGATTGGTTCGGGCTTATCGCTGGCGGCGCAAGCAGTAGAGGCGGGCCTGGCGCAAACGGAAAAGCTGCTCACCGTGCGCTGGGAAGCACGCGACTATCCGCTTGCGCTGACCTCTTTCGCGACCGCGCAGGGCGTCATCGGCGCAGTAGCCACCGCGGTGAAGTAAGCCCGCTAGCCGAAGACGCCGGTGCTCAAATAGCGATCACCGCGGTCGCACACGATAGTGACGATGGTGGCGTTTTGCACTTCGTGCGCGACGCGCAGCGCCACACATAACGCGCCGGCAGCGGAAATGCCGCAGAAGATGCCCTCTTCTGCGGCCATGCGCCGTGCCATGGCTTCAGCATCCTGCTGGCTTACTAGCTCTTCGCGGTCAACGCGTGCAGGTTCAAAGATGCGCGGCAAATAGGCGGCCGGCCATTTGCGGATTCCGGGGATGCGTGATCCTTCGCTGGGCTGCGCGCCGATGATCTGAATCTTCGGATTTTGCTCTTTGAGATAGGTTGATACGCCGGTAATCGTTCCGGTGGTTCCCATCGCGCTGACAAAGTGCGTGATACTGCCCTGCGTCTGCTGCCAAATTTCCGGCCCAGTTGTTTCGATGTGCGCGCGCGGATTGTCCGGATTGGCAAACTGATCCAGCACCTTGCCTTTGCCTTCGCGCTGCATTTGCTCAGCCAGATCGCGCGCGTATTCCATGCCGGTTGCTGCACTTGCGCCGTCACCCTTGGCGGGCGTGAGAATAAGCTGCGCGCCGTAAGCGGTCATGGCCGCGCGGCGTTCTACGCTTAGATCATCCGGCATGATCAACACCATCTTGTAGCCCTTGATGGCGGCCACCATTGCCAGCGCAATGCCGGTGTTGCCGCTGGTGGCTTCAATCAAGGTATCGCCGGGCTTGATCTCGCCGCGCTCGTCCGCGCGCCGATCATCGAGTAGGCCGGCCGATCCTTCACGCTGCCGGCGGGGT
>JBJOQV010000168.1:0-5846 GCA_046049785.1 Pseudomonadota bacterium | reverse complement strand
CGCCGGCCTGCCCCCACGCTTGCTGCAGTCCTTGCGCGTCATACGCCACCGGCCAGCCTAGCGCATGCCACACTTCAAACGTGGTGACGCGCTCCATTCCCCACATCGACGCGTCCTCGGTAATGCCGTGCACCAGCACGTGCATGCCGGCTTTGGCCGCAAGTCCCGCCAGCAGCGGCACCAGGTTAGGCAAATTGCGCGCGCCGTTGTAGCTGGGAATCACCAGCACCGGTTTGCCGGAGGCTGGCAACGGCGCGAGATGCGCATCTACCGCGCGCAGCATGCCTAGTAACTCAGCCGGGCTTTCGCCTTTGACACGATAAGCAAGCAGCACTGCGCCCAGTTCCACATCGCTCACCGCGCCATCCAGAATCGCGGCAAATAGCGTTTGCGCATCTTCAGTCGATAGCGAGCGGGCACCCTCTTTGCCGCGGCCGATTTCCTTGATATAGCTAGCACATTGAAACGTCATGCGATCCATCTTCGTGGATTAGCAGGCTTTGTGCCAGTGGGGGATGCGCAGATGCATATTCAAAGGTGTCTACGCAATATCCATGCGGTTTTTCAGCCACTTTTGCCCCGAAAGGCTCATGGATATTGCGTACTGTCAGTTTTGACAGTGCTACGCAGCCTGCACCGATGCCAGCGCGAGCCGCTTGAGTTCAGGCACGCAAGAACCACAGTTGGTGCCGCATTGCAGCGTGCTTTGCAGCGCGGCCAGTCGCGCGTCTGCAGGGCCGGAACGCTGCGACAATTGCGTGATGATCGCGTCTTCGGTCACGTTAAAGCAGTTGCACACCACCTTGCCGCGCTGCTTGTAGCCCGCCGGCGCGACGGCACTGGGCGAGAGCAGCAAGCGGCCGAGCGCGGCCACAGAATCACCGCTTTCCAAATACGCCTTGAGCCACGGCTCGGCCTGCGTGTCACCGATCAACCAAACCGCTTCAAGCTGCGCGTCTTGCGCAGAGGTTTTGTTCACGCGCACGCGCCGCTCAACGCCGGCGCGTTTGTCTGCATAGGAAAGAACCTGCGCAGACTTAGAAAGATCAAGCACCTGCGCGATCTGCGCCAGCCAATCCGCGGAAGGCTCGCTGTGATGCGCCGCGCGCACCAGCATGCCGCAGCGCTCGCGACCAAACCGCACCACACTGCCGTAGGCCACTTGTTTCAGCTGCGCGGAAATTTCAGCGCTCACCTTCCACGCGGCATCTTCCGGCAACCAGCAAAACGCCACCATGCGCCACGAGTGTTCTGCCTTGATCACTTTGACTGCAGCGTGCTTGAGTTCCGGCTGCTTGCTGTGCGGATCAATCGCGGGGCTGGTGAGTGCGTTCACCCCCAGGCCGCCGGTGCCATCGTCCGCGCCGCCGCTTAAAAATTCATCGCCCCAGTGCATTGCCACAAACGTGCGGCTGCTCGCCACCGACTCCGCGGCGCGCACCGGCAAGAGCTGCGTGCCACGCCGGCTGGTGACATTGACCAGATCACCGTCTTTCAAACCGCGGCGTGCCATATCGCCAGCATGCATTTCAATCGCCGGCTCGGGCGCGTGCGCAAACAGTTGTGGCACCAGGCCGGTGCGGCTCATGCCGTGCCATTGATCGCGCAAGCGGCCGGTGGTGAGTGCAAGCGGAAAGCGCGCATCCACCGCATCGGCCACCGGCTTATACGGCTGCGCATAGAACTGCGCCTTGCCGCTTGGGGTGTAGAACTTGCCGTCTTCAAACAAGCGCTTCTTGCCGCTTGACTCACCCTCGCGCAGCGGCCACTGCTGCGCAGCGGCCTGAAGCATCGCGTAGGACATGCCGGTGATATCGCAGTCTGTACCGCGCGTGGTTTCGCGGTGTTCTAGCCAGATGTGCTCTGGAGACTCATAGGGGAACAGTGAATTTTTCAGTCTATGCCCACTACCCGAATCCGTTTGGGCTGAGCCCCCGTTCAAGCCGGGGGCAGGCTCTGTCCAAGCCCATTTGTCGACTTCACGATTGGTGTGCGAATGGCCTTCGACAAGCTCAGGCCGAACGGAGTGTAGTGACGCGCCCAAAACCAAGTGGGCTTCGATTCGCCGCGCCACATCCACCACAATCTGCCAATCATGCCGCGCCTGCCCCATCGGCGGCACCGCTGCGCGCTGGCGGGAAATGCAGCGCTCGCTATTGGTCACCGTGCCGTCTTTCTCGCCCCAGGTGGTAGCTGGCAGCAGCACGTCTGCATAGCGCGCAGTCGCGGTAGTGCCAAACGCTTCTTGCACAATCACCAGCTCCGCCGTCTCAAGCGCTTCCCGAACCATGCGCTGATCCGGCAGGCTTTGCGCGGGGTTGGTACAGGCGATCCACAACACTTTGATTTTGCCTGCGCGCGCTGCCTCAAACATTTCCACCGCAGTCTTGCCGGGCGTAGTGGGCACGGAATCTACACCCCACAGCCGCGCGGTTTCCTCGCGATGCTGGGCATTGGCCAGATCGCGGTGCGCGGGCAGAAGATTGGCAAGCCCGCCGACTTCGCGCCCGCCCATCGCGTTGGGCTGCCCGGTGAGAGAGAACGGCCCCGCGCCCGGCTTGCCGATCTGCCCGGTGGCCAGATGCAGATTGATGATGGCAGCGTTTTTATTGGTGCCATCTGCGCTTTGATTCAGGCCCTGGCAGTAAAGCGACAGCGCCGGGCCGCTAGTGGCAAACAGGCGCGCCGCCTGCACAATTTTTTCTTTGCTGACGCCGCAGATGCTCGCTGCTTTGTCTGGCGACATCTCGCGCACCAGGGTCTTGAGCGCGTCGAAACCCTCGGTGTGCGCAGCGATGTAGGCATTGTCCGTCCAGCCTTCCCACAGCATCACGTGCAGCATGGCGTGAAACAGCGCAACATCGGTGCCCGGCGCAATCGGCAAGTGCAGATCGGCCTCCTGCGCGGTATCGGTACGGCGCGGATCGACCACGATCATTTTGAGCTGCGGGTTGCTGGCGCGCGCTGCTTCAATGCGGCGATACAAAATGGGGTGCGCAAACGCGGTGTTGCTGCCAGCAATCAGCAGCGTACCCGCGTGATCGATGTCTTCATAGCTGCACGGCACGCTGTCGGCGCCCAGCGTTTTTTTATAGCCGGCCACGGCGCTGCTCATACACAGGCGGCTATTGGTATCGATGTTATTGGTGCCCAGCAAGCCTTTGGCGAGCTTGTTAAAGACGTAGTAATCCTCGGTCAGCAGTTGCCCGCTGATGTATAGGCCAATCGAATCCGGCCCATGCTGCTGCACGGTCTGCGCGATTTTGTCAGCCACGAACTGCGCCGCTTCGTCCCAGCTGGTTTGCGTAAGCCGCGCATCGCGGCGCGCGCGCAGCTGCGGCACCAGCAAGCGCGTTTGCAGTTGCACTACTTTGCGCGCTGTGAGATGCAGCGTGCTGCCCTTAGTGCACAGCTTGCCCAGATTGGCGGGATGATCCGGGTCGCCGCGCACGCCGGTAATTTCTTCGCCGCGCGATTCAATGATCACGCCGCAGCCCACGCCGCAGTAGGGGCAGGTGCTGCGGGTTTGCTTAGATTCGATCATTGAAAGCAACGTACGCAATATTCATGCGGATTTCGAGCCGTTTTTGCTTCAAAAAGCGCATGGATATTGCGTAGAGCATTTATACAGACAAGCGTGTGAGCTTGCTCCACGCCGGCGGCGCGGCGTCCAGCCCGATTGATGCAAGTTGCTGCGCATCCAGAAAAACCTCGCCTGCTTCAACACGCACGGCAAAGCTTGGCGTGCAGCCTTCATCCGGCGCGATGGCCTTACCGCAATCCAGTTCAATATTCCAGTTGTGCAGCGGGCAGGCCACCTTGCGGCCAAACACAATGCCCTGGCTGAGCGCGCCGCCTTTGTGCGGGCAGCGGTCCAGCAGCGCAAACACTTCATTTTCGGTGTTGCGGAATAAGGCAACGTCCGCGCCGTGTTCACGCCGAATCACGCGGCTGCCCAGCATTGGAATATCTTCAACGCCGCACACCTTGACCCAATCGTTCATGTTCATGCCGTTTCCATGACCTTGAGCGGAATGAATTGGCGCGCGTCCACCGCGGCTTTCTGCGTTTCATGCCAGGGATCTGGCTCGCCCTCCAGGCTGAACTGCAAACGCTCCCACAGGGCTTTGCGGCCGGCTGCATCGTCCAGAATTTTCTTCTTCACGTAATCCAGGCCTACGCGCGTGACGTAATGCACCGTGCGCTCCAGGTACCAGCCTTCTTCTCGGTAGAGCTGCAAAAACGCGCCGCTATATTCCAGCACTTCTTGCGCCGTTTTGAGCTTGACCAGAAACTGCGCAACCTCGGTCTTGATGCCGCCATTGCCGGCCACATAAATTTCCCAGCCGCTGTCTACACCAATCACGCCCACGTCTTTAATGCCGGCCTCCGCGCAGTTACGCGGGCAGCCGCTTACTGCAAGCTTGACTTTATGCGGCGCGTACATGCGCCACAGCGCCAGCTCCAAATCTTTGCCCATCTGCGTGGAATCCTGCGTGCCAAAGCGGCACCACTCCGCGCCCACGCAGGTCTTCACCGTGCGCAGCGCCTTGGCGTAGGCGTGGCCGCTGGGCATGTCGAGTTCTCTCCACACCTGATGCAGGTCTTCTTTTTTTACACCGAGCAAATCGATGCGCTGCCCGCCTGTCACCTTCACTGTCGGGATCTTGAATTTATCGACTACATCTGCAATGCGGCGCAGCTCGCCCGCATTGGTCTCGCCGCCCCACATGCGTGGAATCACGCTGAAGGTGCCGTCTTTCTGGATGTTGGCATGCGCACGTTCATTGATGTAGCGGCTCTGGGGATCGTCCTTGGCCTCTTTGGGCCACGTGCTGATCAGGTAGTAGTTGACGGCCGGACGGCAGGTGGCGCAGCCGTTGGACGTGCGCCATTGCATGAACTCAAACACGGCTTCTTTGGTCAGCAGCTTGTTGTCTCGAATCGCCTCACGCACTTCTTGATGGCTGTGATCTGTGCAGCCGCAGAGGGCTTTTTTCTTGGGCGCGGCGGAATAATCGCCGCCGGCGGTAAACATCAAAATCTGCTCGACCAAGCCGGTACATGAGCCGCAAGAGGCCGATGCCTTGGTGTGCTTGCGCACCTCTTCCAGCGTGAACAGGCCTTTCTCGCGGATGGTCTTGACGATCTTGCCTTTGCACACGCCGTTGCAGCCGCATACCTCTGCATCGTCGGCCATGCTCGCGGCCTTGAGGTTGCCTTGATGGCCCACATCGCCAATGTTGTTATTGATCGCCGCTTCACCAAACATCAGTTTGTCGCGAATGTCTTTGATGTTCTTGCCTTCGCGCAGCAGCTTGAAGTACCAGGAGCCATCCACCGTGTCGCCGTACATGCAGGCGCCCACCAGTTTGTCGTCCTTGATGACGAGCTTTTTGTACACGCCACCAAGTGGATCATTCAGCGTAATTTCTTCAAACCCGTCGCCGCCCATAAAGCTGCCGGCAGAAAACAGATCAATGCCTGTCACCTTGAGCTTGGTCGAGGTCACGCTGCCCGAATAGCGGCCAATGCCCATCTGCGCCAGATGATTGGCCGCAACCTTGGCCTGCTCAAACAGCGGCGCGACAAGGCCGTAGGCGATGCCGCGATGGCTCACGCATTCGCCCACTGCGTAAATCTTCGGGTCAAACGTCTGCATGGTGTCGTTGACGACAATGCCGCGGTTCACGTGCAGGCCAGCGCTTTCGGCCAGTGCGGTGTTGGGGCGGATGCCCACGGCCATCACCACCAAATCAGCTGGAATCTGCGTACCGTCCTTGAACTTCACCTCAGCCACGCGACCGGATTCTCCGGCAACAAGCGCCTCGGTATTCGCCTGCATC
>JBJOQV010000167.1:0-3051 GCA_046049785.1 Pseudomonadota bacterium | reverse complement strand
CACCCAGCTTCACCAGCTTGGCAAGGTAAGCCTCCACCGCGTGAAACGGCACGCCCGCCATAGGAATCGGCTGCCCGGCCGAGTTGCCGCGCTGCGTGAGCGTGATGCCCAGCAAGCGCGCCGCATGCTGAGCATCGTCGTAGAACATCTCGTAAAAATCACCCATGCGGTAGAACAGCAGCACGGTGGGATGCTCGGACTTCAGGCGCAGATACTGCGCCATCATCGGAGTGTGGCGATCCAGGTGCGGCAGATGCGCGTCGACCCAGCGGCCGGTGGGCATGGCAGCAAAAGCCTTACGCGTCGGCGGCTTTGCGGCGCGACAAGCGCGTGCCGGCCAGGCTCTTCTTGGGTGCTGCTTCTGACTTAGGCGACGGCTCGGCCACGGCGCGTGCGCTTGCCGCGATATGGTTTGCCATCACCGGCTGCAAATGCGACAGCAGCGGGGCAAAAATCTTGGGCGCACCGGCCACGACAGTGCCGTTTTCAAAGTAGTTGGCTTCACCGGCAGCATCGGCAAACAGGCCGCCGGCTTCTGTGACTAGCAACTGGCCGGTGGCAATGTCCCAAGGCTTGACGCCAATGCCAAAGCAGCCATCCAGCCGGCCCGCAGCGACATAGGCCAGGTCAAGTACGGACGAGCCCATGCGCCGGATACCGGCAGTATTTACAGACAGTTCACCGAACAGTTGCATGAGTTCGCGGCTGCTGGAAAAGCTGCTGCGTGCAAAGCTGGCGGCCAGCAGTGCGTCATGGAACTTGATGCGCTTGGATACCCGCAAGCGGCGGTTGTTCAGGTACGCACCGTCGCCCTTGCTGGCGGTAAACAAATCGTTGGTAGCCGGCGCAAACACGCAGGCCTGCGTGACCTGGCCTTCCACCCGCAGGGCGATCGAAATCGCGTAGTGGGGAATGCCGTGGATAAAGTTGGTGGTGCCGTCGATGGGGTCGATGACCCATTCGTGCGTCGCGCCGGCCGGGCCGGTGCGGCCGGATTCTTCGGCCAGAAACGCGTGCTGCGGAAACGACATTTGCAACGTTTGAATAATGTCTGCTTCTGCGGCGTGATCAATCTCTGTGACAAAATCGCCAGGCCCTTTGGAGCCGACCTTGACGGTTTCCAAGTCGAGCGAGGCGCGGGTGACAATCTGACCGGCGCGGCGGGCTGCCTTGACGGCGACGTTTAACATAGGGTGCATCAACAGCCTCAGAAGTTTCTGCTGCTGGCACGCGTAAAAGCAAAACTCTGCTTACTCCTGCAAACCGGCAGCGCTTGAAAAAGAACAAAGCCAAAATTCGGTATGAATTTCAGTGCGAATTTCGATGAATGACGCGATTTTAAGCGACTTGCTCGGCAAGGTGAGCTGCGTGCTGGTAGAAACAAGCCATCCCGGCAACGTGGGGGCTACCGCCCGCGCCATGAAAGTGATGGGCCTGACTGATCTGCGCCTGGTTGCGCCGCGCTTTGAAAACGTGGCAAATAAGGCCGATGCGATTGCCTTTGCCAGCGGCGCGCTGGACATTTTGCGGGATGCGCGGGTGTTTGCCACGCTTGATGAGGCGCTTGGCGATACGCAGTTTTCCATCGCCACCGCCATGATCACGCGCGAGTTCAGCGGGCCGGTGTACGCACCCGCAGCGGCCGCGCAGCGATCCATCGCGCTGCTTCACAGCGGAGCAGCCAGGCGCGTGGCCTTGGTGTTTGGCAAAGAGCGCTACGGCCTGTCCAACGAAGAGGTGCTGGCCTGCAGCTCGCTGTGCCAGATTCCCACCAACCCAGACTACGGATCGCTTAACCTTGCGCAGGCCGTGCAGGTGATGGCCTATGCGCTCCGAATGGAGACGTTGCATCTAGCGGCGCAGCCGGTGGATGCGGCTGAACTGGCTCCAGCAGAAGGTTTGGCCGACCATGCCGCCGTCGCGGGCATGCTCACGCATCTGGAGCAGGCGGCCATTGCCGTGGGCTACCTTGATCCTGCCGAACCCAAGCGCCTGATGCCGCGCCTGGCAAGCCTGTTTGCCCGCACCCGGCTCACGCAAAAAGAAGTGGATATTTTGCGCGGCATTGCCAAGCACGCGATTGCTGCGGCCAACCGCACAAAACCTTAGATGCAGTGCTGTCTTTCAGTGCAAAGCAAGCTTTTCCAACCTGCTTCATAATCGCAGCATGTTTACTCATCTCAAAGAAGACATTGCCACCATTTTTGAGCGCGACCCGGCCGCGCGCTCGCGCTGGGAGGTGCTGACCTGCTACCCCGGCCTGCACGCACTGATTTTGCACCGCCGTGCCCACTGGTGCTGGACGCGCGGTTTCAAGTGGACTGCGCGCTTTATCTCGCATATCAGCCGCGCCATGACGGGGATTGAAATTCATCCCGGCGCTGTGGTGGGCCGCCGCGTTTTTATTGACCACGGCATGGGTATTGTGGTGGGCGAAACTGCCGAGATTGGCGATGACTGCACGATCTACCAGGGCGTGACGCTGGGCGGTACATCGCTGAGCAAAGGCGCCAAACGCCACCCGACGCTGGGCCAAGGTGTGATCATTAGCGCTGGAGCGAAGGTACTGGGCGGATTCACCGTGGGCGATGGCGCGCGCGTAGGCTCAAATGCGGTGCTGCTGCAACCGGTGCCGCCGGGCGCGACAGCGGTAGGCATTCCCGCCAGGATCATTACTAATGGCGACAAGAAGCACGACGCCAATGCGCAGCACGCATTCTCGGCCTACGGCGTGACCGCTGGTGATGATCCGGTGACCAAGGCCATTAATCAGCTTACCGATCACGTCGAGGCGCAGGAAAAGCAGATCGCGCAGCTATATGCGCTGCTGAAGAAGCAGGGCGTGCCTTGCGATGAGCCGGTGCATCAGGAGCCTATCAAGCATCTCGAAAGTTAGCGGGCTTCTGGCGGCTTCCGTTCGCGTTGAGCCTGTCGAAACGCCTTCTCTTCGGTGGACTCAGTGACTGACGTGATGTCATTCCCGCGCAGGCGGGAATCCAGGTGTATTTAGCTCTGTGCGTGCGATCAGTTACACCTGGGTTCCCGCCTGCG
>JBJOQV010000166.1:0-2848 GCA_046049785.1 Pseudomonadota bacterium | reverse complement strand
GACACTTTTTTTGCCAGCCAATTGATGGATGCGTACCGCAGCCACACGTGCGAGCTGCTCAGCGTGAGGCTGCGGGCATACGCTTGCAAAGGCACATGGGCCGGTCATTCAATTGCAGTGTCAGCCGCAGTACCCACAGCGGGGCCGATTGCTGCGTTGACGCGCGCATCCATCCGGCCAGCAGCAGTGGCCAGTTTCTGGCGCATGCAGCCCGCAGCCGAAGCTGCGCTGGCTGATGCGCGGGGCTGTCTGCTCACTGCCGGGGTGGGCGAAGCACCGGTGTTTCGGCAAGCGACCTTCAGCCTGTGGGAGAGTGTCGCCGCGATGGATGCATATGCGCGCACCGGAGCGCACCTGGCCGCCATCCGCGCTGCCTACGATGGCAAGTACTTTTCAGAATCGATGTTCGTGCGCTTTGTGCCCTATGCCTTGCAAGGTAGCTATAAAGGCGTGCGCTATGGGTAGCAGCGGCCATCATGTGGTGGTGATCGGTGCCGGTGTGGCCGGTTTGACTGCTGCGGTACAGCTTGCAAGCCGCGGCATTCAGGTCACAGTGCTTGAGCGCGCACAAGCGCCGGGCGGCAAAATGCGCCAAGTCATGGTGGATGGCGCAGCGATCGATTCCGGCCCGACGGTATTCACAATGCGCTGGGTATTTGATGAGCTGTTTGCAAACGCAGGGGCGCTGCTTGATGAATACGTAGCGCTGCAGCCGCTCTCTGTACTCGCACGGCATGCATGGAGCGCTTCAGAAAAACTTGATCTGTTTGCAGACAAGCAAGCCTCAGCCGAGGCGATTGGCGCTTTTTCTGGGGCTGCTGAGGCGCGGCGGTTCCTACGCTTTTGTGATCGGGCAAAACAGGTCTATCAAGTGCTGGAAACGCCGTACATCCGCAGCGAGAAACCCAGCTTGGCGCGGATGATGCGCGATCTAGGGCCGCGCGGCATGATGACACTCACTGCATTGGGGCCATTCACCACGCTATGGCAAAACCTGGCTCGGCAGTTTTCCGACCCGCGCCTGCAGCAACTCTTTGGCCGCTATGCCACATACACAGGTTCCTCACCCTGGCTCGCGCCGGCGACCCTGATGCTGATTGCGCAGGTGGAGATGGACGGTGTGTGGAGCGTGCGTGGCGGAATGCATGCGCTTGCACGTGCGCTGGAGCAGTTGGGTAGAGCAAAAGGTGTGCGCTACACGTACGGCGCGCATGTGCAGCGCATCGATGTGGTGGGCGGTCACGCAACCGGTGTCACACTGGCCAGTGGAGAGACGATTGCGGCTGATTCCGTGGTGTACAACGGCGACGCGGGTGCGCTTGCGCAGGCGCTGCTGGGGGAGGACGTTCGCAGCGCGGCCGATGCCTTGCCCGCGCCTGCGCGGTCACTTTCTGCGCTCACCTGGTCGATCAATGCAAATACACAAGGTTTTGATCTGGCGCGCCATAATGTTTTTTTTCAGCCTAACTATGCTGGTGAGTTTTATGACATCTTCCAACTGCAGCGTCTGCCGCAAACGCCCACGGTCTATGTGTGTGCGCAAGACCGTGGCGATGCATCTGCGGTGCAGGGCGCGGAGCGATTGCTGTGCCTGGTGAACGCCCCGGCCATAGGAGACCTGCGTCCGTTGCAAAACAAGGAGATTGCACAATGCGAGCAGAACAGCTTCGCGATGCTGCAGCGCTACGGTCTAACGATCGACCGGCAAGCGCACAACACCGTGCTGACAACGCCACAGGATTTTCACCGGCTCTTTCCGGGGACGGGGGGCGCCTTGTACGGCCGCGCGATGCGGGGCTGGATGGATACCTTCCGCCGCCCCTGCTCAGAGAGCCCGATAGCGGGCCTGTACTTGGCGGGCGGAGGAGCACATCCAGGGCCGGGCGTGCCGATGGCGGCGATGTCCGGCCGTTTGGCGGCCGAGACGCTGCTGGCGCGCCTGCATTCGACCAGCCGGTCGCGCCGGGTGGTTATCTGTGGTGGTACATCGACGCACTCAGCGATGATGGCCAGTACGGGCTAAGCATTATCGCGTTTGTCGGCAGCGTGTTTTCACCGTACTACGCATGGGCACGATCACGCGGGCAGACGCAGGCAGAAAATCACTGCGCGCTGAACGTTGCACTGTACGGCCCAGGCGTGCGGCGCTGGACGATGACCGAGCGCGGGCAAGCGCAGATCAAGCGCAGCAAGTATGAGTACACGATCGGGCCGAGCAGCATGCACTGGGATGGTCAGGCGCTAGTGATTGATATCGATGAAGTGGCGGTGCCACTGCCCCGGCGTGTGCGCGGCCGCGTGCGCGTCATGCCGCACGGCCTGTGCAGTTTTGTGACTGCACTGGATGATGCGGGCCGTCATCGCTGGGGGCCGATAGCGCCATGCTCCAGCGTACAAGTGGATATGCAGTCGCCAGGTATCTCTTGGCGTGGGCATGCATATCTAGACAGCAATGAGGGCGATGAACCGATCGACACGCCGTTCGTCGAATGGGACTGGTCGCGCACCACGCTCGCGGACGGCAGTTGTGCGGTGATTTATGACGTGCGGCAAAAAGAGGGCGGTGACCGCGTGATCGCGCAACGTTTCTCTGACAGCGGGCAGGCGCAAGCTTTTGATGCGCCGCCGCGGCATGTGCTGCCGCGCTCCAAGTGGGGGCTGGCGCGCACGCAGCGCAGCGCACAGAGCACCGCGCCGCGTATCCTCACCACCTTGGAAGACACACCGTTTTACGCGCGCGCGGTACTGCAATCCGAGCTGCTGGGCGAAACCGTCACGTCTGTGCATGAAACGCTCAACCTGCCGCGGCTCACATCTTTGCCGGTGCGGTTAATGCTGCCGTGGCGCA
>JBJOQV010000165.1:0-9623 GCA_046049785.1 Pseudomonadota bacterium | reverse complement strand
TCAAACGGTTTGCCTTTCACGTCCAGCGCGCGCACCTTGACCTTGGCCGGACGGGTCACGCCGTCATAGATGTCCGGCACGGACAGGCAGCCTTCTTCATACTCGAACAGTTCTTCGCTGGCCCACAGGATTTCGGGGTTTACAAGCGTCTTCAAGCCGCTTTTGTCGTCCGTCACGTCCAGTACGATCAGTCTTTCGTGCACGTCCACCTGGGTGGCGGCCAGGCCAATGCCGGGCGCCTCGTACATGGTTTGTGCCATGTCATCGGCAAGCTGGGCCAGGCGGGCGTCAAAGCGCGTGACCGGCTTGGCGACGGTTTTCAGGCGCGGATCGGGCCAGACGAGGATAGGAAGCAAAGCCATGTTTTTAAGTGCGTTCAATCAGTAAGGCGTGACGTATTTGGGGTAGCGTTTGAGTAAACGGCAACACTACGGTTCCAAAACGTCCAGCGCGAGCAACGGTTTATCTTGCAATTTAGGCAAAAACATTGCAACTTCAAGATGTTACCTGCCACAATTTAACCAAAATCTAGATGTAGTCCGCGTGCTTTTGGGCATGCGCCGTGCAGCGCCTTGCGGCGACGCACTCCAGAGGGAATGAAAGCCATGACAAAAAGTATGACGGCCCAACCACAGCGCTCCATGTTGCTTTGCGCGATCGGGCTGGCACTTGCCACTGTATTTTCCTCTGCCCAGGCCCAGTCGGGCCCTAATTTTCCGATTACGCCGCAGCAACGCAGCACTGCCGAGCAGGTGGCGCAAGCGGGTGTGCCGCTTTCGGAGTTGGCAGCGAATGCGCCGAACCAGTACACGGTCAAGCGTGGCGATACCTTGTGGCGCATCTCCGGCCTGTTTCTGAAAAGCCCCTGGCGCTGGCCCGAGCTATGGGGCATGAACAAACAGCAAATCCGCAATCCGCATCTGATTTTCCCCGGCCAGACGTTGTATCTGATCAAGCGCGACGGCCGCGCCATGCTCTCGACCGAGGCGCCCGTGGGGCCGGACGGCACCGTGCGCTTATCGCCGCGCGTGCGCAGCGAGTTGCTGGATAAAGACGCGATCCCGGCGATTCCGGCTTCCGTGATCGAACCGTTCCTGTCCAAACCGCTGATCATCGAAGCGGACGGCCTGAACAGCGCGCCGCGCATCATCGCGTCGTCTGAGACCGGCCGGGTGTTTATGGGCCGCGGCGATGTGGGCTATGTGCGCGGCATTACCGATACTGGCGTGACGTCGTACCAGTTATTCCGTCCCGCCAAGCCGCTCAAAGACCCCGAAACCGGCCAGATTCTGGCTTATGAAGCGTTTTACCTGGGCACTGGCGACATTACCCGCCCCGGCGACCCGGCCACGCTGACGATCACCAGTTCCAAAGAAGAGATGGGCGTAGGTGACCGCCTGCTGCCGGCGGAAAAAGAAGTCTCTGTAAATTATGTGCCGCGCGCGCCTGAAAAAGATGTGGTCGCGCGTGTCATGTCGATCTACGGCGGCGTAGATACCGCGGGCAACAGCTTTGTGGTGGCAATCAACCGCGGCAAGGCCGACGGCCTTGAGAACGGCCACGTGCTGCAAGTGTGGCGCACCGGTGCGACGGTGGAAGACAAAACCACGCGCGCCTCTGAAGGTATGGCCAAATTCCTGGGCAAAGGCGAAATGGTCAAGCTGCCCGATGAACCTACCGGCCAGGCTTACGTGTTCCGCACTTTTGACCGCGTGAGCTATGCGCTGATCATGGGCGTATCGCGGCCGGTCACTGTGGGTGATACGCTCAAGAGCCCGCGTTAGAAGCGCATCGCTGCCGCGATTGAAAAGGGCGTGAAGCTTGGCTTGACGCCCTTTTTGATTCTGCAGCCTGCCAAGCACCCACGGCTTTAGGTCTTCATCCATCCACCCCATGCCTCTCACCCACGGCCATGACGAATTGTGTGCGTGGCTCACGCTCACGCTGACCGAAGGCGTTGGCCCGGTGACGGCACGCGAGCTTCTTGCTGCGTTTGGGCAGCCGCAAGAGGTGCTGGATGCGCCGACGTCGCGTTTGGCAGAGGTAGCTGGAGAAGCGGTAGCACAGCGACTTAAGTCCAGCGACACGGCGCGTGGTGCAGCGGTGGATGCTGCGCTGGCATGGGTCGATCAGCCGAACAACACCATTGTCACATTGGCCGATGCACAGTATCCGCAAGCCCTGCTTGAAGCGCCCGATCCGCCGGCGCTGCTCTATGCCAAAGGCGATTTGCAATTGCTGGGCCGGCCTGCGGTGGCCATCGTGGGCAGCCGTAACGCGACGGCGCAAGGGCTCGCCAACGCGGAGCAATTCGCGCGCGCACTTTCAAACGCAGGCATCACCATCATTTCCGGTCTGGCGCTGGGCATCGACGGTGCCGCACACCGCGGCGCGCTGGACGGCGCGGGCGCAACCATTGCCATTACCGGCACCGGGCAGGACATTGTCTACCCAAGCAAGCATCGCGATTTGGCGCATGAGATTGCACGGCGCGGCCTGATTCTGTCGGAGTTCGCGCTGGGCACCAAGCCGCTGTCAGGCCATTTTCCGCGCCGTAACCGTTTGATCGCAGGGCTCGCGCGCGGGGTGCTGGTGGTAGAAGCCGCCACGCAAAGCGGCTCGCTGATCACCGCGCGCCTGGCGGGGGATTTGGGCCGCGAGGTGCTGGCGATTCCGGGGTCGATTCATTCACCGCAGTCACGCGGCTGCCATCTGCTCATCAAGCAAGGTGCAAAACTTGTGGAAAGCGCGCAGGATGTAATTGAAGAGTTGCGCATGGATGCTGCCACACCGGTCATGCACACACCGCGCGTCACAAGCGCGCTTGAGCAGGAGCTTGCCGCGCTGCTGGAGGCCCTGGGCTATGAGCCCACCGATATCGACTTGCTGGCCACGCGCACGGGTTTGCCCACGCAAGACTTGCTCGCAAAACTCACTGCGCTGGAACTCGAAGGCGGTGTGGCACGGTTGCCCGCCGGCCGCTGGCAACGTCTCTGATCCGCCACGCTAGTGCGGGGCTGGCGCGGCACACGACTTGCGCAAGGCGGGCTTCTGGGGTAGTTTTGCGTTATGGGTCTTCTGTCTGAAGCACTACCCGCAGAGTTCCAAAGCCGGATCAACCACTAGATGCGTGGCCGGCCCGCCGGCGCTCCATCTGGCAACAGCATTGAGGAGGCTGCATGTTTGATGTGCTGGTGTACCTGTTTGAGAACTACCGCACACCCCAACTCTTTCCTGAGACCGATGCGCTTGCCAAAAAGCTCACCACCGTGGGCTTTGACGAAGACGATGTCGACCGCGCCATCGACTGGCTGCTTGGACTCGCCAGTGCAACACAGAACATCACATTGGTCTCGCACGCCGCGGAAAGCAGCACCCGCGTCTATGCAGAGCAGGAACGCGCGCAGCTGGGCGAAGAAGCCATCGGCTTTCTGAGCTATCTGGATGCCGCCGGCGAACTGGCGAGCCCGCATCGTGAACTCATCATCGAGCGTGCTCTCGCCGTCGGCGAATCGCCGCTGCCCATCGAGCAGTTGCGCATCATTTCCCTGATGGTGCTGTGGAGCCAGGAAGTGGAGTTTGGCTCGCTGTTGCTGGATGAATTGCTCGCTGGCGAACAGGACAGCCGCCACGCTCACTGAGCCGTTGATTGTCCGCATATGTTTCAAAAATGATCGCAAGTACGATGCGCAAGCGGCATCAGTCCGCAAGTAATAGCAAGTCGCCTCACGCCCCAATCTCGTTGTGCACCGCGCAAATCAATCCTTCGCGCGGCAGTAATGAGCCTGACGCATCATAACTAGGGATTTCCCACCCTTCGCCGCCATGCGGTCGTCCTGGTCAAACCGCCGCTCGTCGGCTTGACCTCCCCTAACGGGGGTATCTGGCGGAACTCTTCATTTAAGTAACGATCTGTTAACCAGCAAGGCGGCGACCGTTCGCCGAATGCACTAGTTTTCAGGGGCTCTTATGATTTCGCAAACATTTTTTAGCCTGGCTCGTCCGGCAAGGGCGTTGCTCGTTGGCGGCATTCTGGCTGTACTGGCAGCGTGCGGCAGTGGTGACAAGGAAGGTGAAGGCGGCAGCGGTCCCGGGGGCGGGATTGGCGTCACCCCGCCGGTAGCAGACAAGCCAGCATCCGCCACGGAAGCTGCGCGGTTCTTGGCGCAAGCCACCATGGGGCCGACCGATGCGGCGGTCACTTCATTGATGGATCAGGGCTACTCCGCCTGGTTTGATGCCGAGTTCGCCAAACCGCAAAAACTGCACAAAGATTATGCGGATCAACGGCTCGCGGCACTGCGCGCGGCCGATCCCAACGCCAATATCAATCAAAACACCTTTTTCGAAGGCTGGTGGCAACAGGCCGTGTCGGGCGACGATCAACTGCGGCAGCGCGTGGCCTTTGCGCTTTCGCAGCACTTTGTGATCTCGTTCCAAGATGCCAATGTGGGTCAGTATCCGCGTGGCGTTGCGTCTTACTACGACATGCTGGCCAAAAATGCGTTTGGCAATTTCCGCACGCTGATGGAAGACGTCTCGCTGCACCCCATGATGGGCCTGTATCTGACAAGCCGCGGCAACCAAAAAGAAGACCCAACCCGCGGCCGGGTGCCCGATGAGAACTACGCGCGCGAGATCATGCAGCTGTTCACCATTGGCATCTATCAGTTGAACAACGACGGCACGGTCAAGATGAACGGCACGACGCCGCTGGAAACCTATACGTTCGAAGACATTGCCGGCCTGGCAAAAGTGTTTACCGGTTTCTCCTGGTATGCAGGCCCCGCCGCTGCCGACCGCACGGACTCACGCTTTTTCGGCGGTAACGCACAAATGGACCGCGACTGGCAGCCAATGCAAAGCTACGCCAAGTTCCATTCCACTTCTGAGAAGAAGTTCCTTGGCGCAACGATCGCGGCGCAGGGCACGGCCAACCCGGAAGCCAGCCTGAAAACCGCGCTGGATACGCTGTTCAATCATCCCAATGTTGGCCCATTCGTTGCGACCAACCTGGTCAAGCAACTGGTCACCAGCAATCCTTCACCGGCTTACATCGGCCGCGTCGCCGCAGCATTCAACAACAATGGCGCCGGGGTACGTGGTGACATGAAAGCCGTGATCAAGGCGATTTTCATAGATCCCGAAGCACGCACGCTGTCAACCACGGCGACTGCCGGCAAGCTGCGTGAGCCGGTAATGCGCCTGGCAAACTGGATGCGCGCGTTCAATGTGAGCTCGCAAACCGGCCGTTTCCTGATGGGTTCGACGGATGACCCAGGCAATTCGCTGTCGCAAACGCCGATGCGCTCGCCTTCGGTATTTAACTTCTGGCGTCCGGGTTATGTTCCGCCGTCCTCGGCACTTGCAGCAGCCAACGTGACCGCGCCTGAAATGCAGATCGTGCAGGAAATCTCCGTGCGCGGCTATCTGGAGTTCATGCGCCAGGTGGTCGATCAAGGGGCCGGCAGCAACGCACCAGCACCGGCCACGGGCCGCGATATCCGCACCACTTACGCAGCGGAAATGACGCTGGCCGATAAGCCGGACCAGCTTGCCGAGCGGATGAATTCCCAGCTGATGTACGGTCAAATGCCGGCCGCGCTGAAGAGCACAATCTCCGGTGCCGTGAACTCCGTGACGATTCCGTCCGGTGCGAACGTGACCGCCGCGCAGATCGATGCCGCCAAACTAAACCGGGTGAAGATTGCCGTCTATCTGACAATGGCATCCCCCGAATTTCTTACGCTGAAATAAGGGAGCGACAAACATGACTAAGCTCAATACATCGCGCCGCGAATTTCTGCGCACTAGTTCCGCGCTATCTATTGCCGGCGCAGCCTCGGCGCCCTTCGCGCTGAATCTGGCAACACTCGGTAGCGCCGCCGCGCAAACCGCGACCGATTACAAGGCGCTGATCTGCCTGTTTATGTACGGCGGTAACGACTCGGCCCATATGGTGCTGCCCACAGATACCGATTCGTGGACGCGCTATCTCGAAGCACGCAATCAAGGTGCCGATCCGATCGCGCTGCGCGCGCCCGGCACTGCGCCGGACGCTGCAGCGGCTGCGGCCAGCCCCGCCCGTCTGGGCGGCGTATTGCCGATCACGCCAAACACCGCGCAAGCGGGCCGGGCTTTTGCGCTGCATCCGCTGATGACCCAAGCGCGAGATCTATTTGAGGCTGGACGCTTGGGCATCATCGCCAACGCTGGCACCATGATCGTGCCTACGACTAAAGCCAACTACAACAGTGTGCAGCGGCCGCGCGGCCTGTTTTCGCATAACGACCAGCAAACCACCTGGCAGGCAGGCGTTGCCGAAGGTGCACGCCAAGGCTGGGGCGGCAAGATGGCCGATTTGCTGATCAGCCAGAACACCAATGCCATCTTTACCAGCATCTCCACCGGTGGCAACCACGTGTTTCTTTCCGGCCGCCAGGCGATCCAGTTCCAAGTGGGCAACGGCGGCGGCGGTCTGAATATCAACGGTCGCCCGCCGGGTAACCTGTTCGGCTCCACCGCAGCAGCAACGGCATTTCAAAACATCATCACCAACACCGGTGCTGCCAACCTGTTTGAGAAAGACTACTCAACGGTGGTCAAGCGCTCGATCGACTCGCAGCAACTGCTGAACACGTCGCTCGCCGCTATTACGCCGGCGATGGTGATGGCTGCGCCACAATATCAAGACCCGCTGAACAACAACGCGCTGGCCAATAATGGCCTCGCGCAGCAGCTCAATTCGGTGCTGCGCTTGATCGCTGCACGCGATGCACTGGGCGCTAAACGCCAAGTGTTTTTGGTCAATATCGGCGGGTTCGATACGCACGATGGCCAAAACCGCGGTTTGGCAAGCATCTATGCACGCATTAGCGCAGCAATGAAGTATTTCGACGACGCTGTGCGCAACATCAACGGCGTGGACATGAGCAACAATATCACGCTGTTCACCGCTTCGGACTTTGGCCGCACGTTCAACACCAACGGTGACGGCACCGACCACGGCTGGGGCGCGCACCACTTTGTACTGGGCGGTGCGGTCAAGGGCAAGGATGTTTACGGCCGCTTCCCGACAATTGGCCTGAACGTGAACAACGGCTTCCAGAACCCGGATGCGCTGGGTTCCGGCAATCTGGTTCCCGGGGTAGCTGTGGATCAGTACTCGGCCACATTAGCCAAGTGGTTTGGCGTATCCAGTACCGATTTGGACTTGCTGTTCCCCAACCTCAAGAACTTCGACGGCACCACCCCCGGCGGAGGTGCCACAAACTGGCGGGACTTGGGTTTCATGGTCTGATTGGCCCCGCCACTACCCAAAAGCCGCAGGAAACTGCGGCTTTTTTACGTCGGAACGCAATATTCATGAGTATTTCCAGCCATTTTTGCCTGAAAAGGCGCATGGATATTGCGTGTTGTATCTCTGATTTGCACAGTTGCAAAGCTGCCGTCTATAGTGGCGCTCCTGTTTGACCGCCGCGCTGCGCTTTCTGCGGCACTTTCTTCACATGCCCAAAGCCACACCAAAAACTGCCGACAAGCCTGCAAAAAAAGCCACCAAGAGCGTGGTTAAAGCTGCTGCTGCCAAGCCTTCCGCCGTGCTCGCCGAGGGTATGAAGACGCTGATCATCGCCGAAAAACCTTCGGTGATGAACGATATCGCCAAGGCCCTGGGCGGCTTTGCCAAGCACGAAGACTATCTTGAGAGCGATGAGTACATCGTCAGTAGCGCGGTGGGCCATCTGCTGGAACTGGTAGTGCCGGAGGAATACGACGTCAAGCGCGGCAAATGGAGTTTTGCGCATCTGCCGATGATTCCGCCGCACTTTGATGTGCAGCCGATTGAAAAGAATGAAAAGCGCTTGAAAGTGCTGGTCAAGCTGCTCAAGCGCAAGGATGTGGGCGCGGTGATCAACGCCTGCGACGCCGGGCGCGAGGGCGAGCTGATCTTTCGCTACATCGCGCAGTACGCCAAGGCCAAGCAGCCGGTCAAGCGGCTGTGGCTGCAAAGCATGACGCCGCAAGCCATCCGCGATGGCTTCGCGCACCTGCGGGACGATCCTGACATGCTGCCGCTGGCCGATGCCGCGCGCTGCCGCAGCGAAGCCGATTGGCTGGTAGGCATCAACGGCACGCGCGCAATGACTGCCTTCAACAGCAAGGAAGGCGGCTTTTTTCTCACTACCGTGGGCCGCGTGCAAACGCCGACCCTTGCGATCGTGGTCGACCGCGAAGAAAAAATTCGCAAATTCGTCTCGCGCGACTATTTTGAAGTGCATGCAGAATTTGTCTGCGCGCAAGGCATCTACACCGGCCGCTGGTTTGACGCCAAGTTCAAGAAAACTGAAGACCCGGAACAAAAAGACAACCGTCTGTGGGCCAAGGCCGCGGCGGATTCCATCGTGGCGGCCTGCCGCAGCCAGATGGGCGACGTTACGGAGGAAACCAAGCCATCAACGTCCGGTGCGCCGCTTCTGTATGACCTGACCACGCTGCAGCGCGAGGCCAACGGCCGCTTTGGCTTTTCTGCGCAGACCACGCTGAGTATCGCGCAGGCCTTGTATGAACGCCACAAGGTGCTGACCTATCCGCGCACCGATTCGCGCCACCTGCCACAAGATTACGTGAGCACAGTCAACGGCACGCTGAATCAACTGGGCGAGATCAACAACTACGCGATGCACACCGCGCAGATTTTGAAGAACAAGTGGATCAACCCGGCCAACAAGCGCGTGTTTGACAACACCAAAGTGTCCGACCACTTTGCCATTATTCCCACCGGCACGCTGCCCAAGGGTTTGAGCGAGGCGGAGATGAAGGTCTACGACCTCGTTACCAAGCGCTTTTTGGCGGTGTTCTTCCCGTCGGCCGAATACATGCTCACCACCCGGATTACCGAGGTGAACAAGCATCTGTTCAAGACCGAAGGCAAGGTGCTGGTGAATCCCGGCTGGCTGGCCGTTTACGGCAAGGAAGAACAAAAGAGCGACGATTCGCTGCCCGCCGTGGCCAAGGGTGAGCGCGTGGTGACCGAAAAAGTCGAAACCGTTAGCCTGCAAACCCGGCCGCCGGCGCGCTACAACGAAGCCACGCTGCTCTCCGCCATGGAAGGCGCCGGCAAGCTGATTGAAGATGAAGAGCTGCGCGAAGCAATGGCTGCGCGCGGTCTGGGCACGCCGGCCACGCGCGCAGCGACGATTGAAGGCCTGCTCGCGGAAAAATACATGCTGCGCGACGGCAAGGAGCTGATTCCCACCGCCAAAGCGTTTCAACTCATGACGCTACTGCGCGGCCTGGGCGTGGAAGAACTCACGCAGCCCGAACTCACCGGAAACTGGGAAAACCAGCTCGCCCAGATGGAAAAAGGCCAGATCACGCGCGATGAATTCATGCGCGAGATCGCCAAGATGACGCAGATCATCGTCAAGCGCGCCAAGGAATATGACCGCGACACGATTCCCGGCGATTACGCCACGCTCAAGACCCCGTGCCCGCATTGCGGCGGCGTGGTCAAGGAAAACTACAAGCGTTTTGCCTGCGAAGAGTGCGGCTTTTCCATGGGCAAGCACCCTGCGGGCCGTAGCTTTGAAATTGAAGAAGTTGAAGAGCTGCTGAAAAACCGC
>JBJOQV010000164.1:0-6410 GCA_046049785.1 Pseudomonadota bacterium | reverse complement strand
CTAAACGGAAAGAGCAGGAAGATCGTCATGCCAAGTACAAGATGAAGCTTGTAGGGCCATGCGAGGGTAACCAGACCGCTAGCGTCAGGCCGGAAGGTCACAATGCGCTGCGCCCAGTCCGACAACACCAGCATCACGCTGCCGTCGCTATGACTAAATGAGAACGGCAAGGTGATCAAACCAATCGTCAGCTGCACCCAGAGAATGATCAGAATCGCCAGATCGGTGCGATGGCTGGTGCGGCGAATCCGCGGGTCAAAAATACGCCGGTGCAGCAGCAGCGTCAGGCCGACAAAGCAGACCGCGCCTGCGATACCACCAGCCACTATTGCCAGCAGTTGCTTCTGCGCAGGACTGATGAACGGTTCGTAGACAAAATGCGGGGTTAGTAGGCCCACGGTATGACCGAAGAACAAAAACAGAATGCCAGTATGAAACAGATTGCTCCCCCAGCGCAGCTGCCCAACGCGCAGCAGTTGTGAAGAGTCGCTCTTCCAGGTGTATTGGTCGCGGTCAAACCGCGCGAGACTGCCCATCAGAAAAACGGCAAGGCAAACGTACGGATACACGTTGAACAGGAAGTTGTGCAAAGTTGCGTTCATGGATGGACTCCCTGTTGAAACTGACCCACGCCAAGGGCTTTTGTGCGCTTGACGATCTGAATCGGCTGCGGCTGACCCGGCCGCGCCTGTCCTTGCACTGAACATCCGTCAAAGGCCGGTGGCTCTTCCCAGGCTTCATCCAATATCGGTTCTTCGGGCAGTGCAACCGCCTGCGCCTTTTCTCCGGCAAGGTCCAGCACAGCAGCAAGCACGCTGGCGTAAGCGCTTTCCCGCCTCAGCAGCGCACTGAAGATGACCTGAAGGATGTGAGCAATCTCGCGCAGAAATTCGCGTGCCTGTTCAGGCGGCTGTGTAGACGCATATTCAAGCACCACCGCCAGATGATCTGGTAACTCGCCCTGTGAAAGGTATAGCCCAGCCTGTTCATACGTTTTTATGAGGTCCACCATTGCCTGGCCACGGTCGCGGCTATCGCCGTGCACGTGCTCAAACAGGTGCAGCGCCGTGCCACGGCCTCGGTCGAACAGCTCTACGTAGGCTGCCTCGGTATCTACACCGCCCGCGCTGCGCAGCCGGGCGATCAGCGCTTCGAGTTCGGCAAGTCTGCCTGCATCAAGAGCGTGCTCTCCATGCAAGGCGTCGCACATATCAGCCAGGTGCCTGCGGGCCTGCGCATCGGGGTAGCTCAACAGTCGTGCGAGCACACGCAGTGTCAGGGTCATGGGGCGCATATCAGATCTCCGCCTTGATAGGAATGGTGCGTCTCTTTTCGCTGCCGAATAGACTTGTCTCGCTCACACCTTCGCTGCAACCGTTACCGAAGCTAAAGCCGCATCCGCCGCGCACGTTGAAGGCGTTCTCGGCGTACTCGCGGTGCGTCGTGGGAATGACAAAGCGGTCTTCGTAGTTGGCAATAGCCATCACGCGATACATCTCCTCTACTGCGCTGACGCTCAGATTCACCTGCTCAAGCGCCGCGCGATTGGCAAGGCCATCCACGTGCTTGCTGCGCTGGTAGGCGCGCATGGCAAGCATCCGCTCCAGGGCGCGCACAACAGGAGCTGTATCTCCAGCAGTCAATAGATTGGCCAGATACTTGACCGGTATCCGCAACTGATTCACGTCCGGAATTTCCCCGTTGGCGCCAACATGGCCGGCGTTGGCCGCCGCGGTGATGGGCGACAAGGGCGGCACATACCACACCATCGGCAGCGTGCGGTACTCCGGATGCAGAGGCAGCGCAACCTTCCAATCAACGGCCATCTTGTAGACAGGGCTGTTTCGCGCCGCATCCATCCAATTCTCCGGAATGCCATCCAACCTGGCTTGCGCGATAACCTTGGGATCGTGCGGATCAAGGAATAGGTCGAGCTGCGCTTGATAAAGATCCTTGTCCTTCTCGACGCTCGCGGCTGCCTGAATGCGGTCGGCGTCATAGAGCAGCACGCCGAGGTAGCGGATGCGGCCAACGCAGGTCTCACTGCAGACCGTAGGCTGCCCGGCCTCAATGCGTGGGTAGCAGAAGATGCACTTCTCGGCCTTGCCGCTCTTCCAGTTGTAGTAGATTTTTTTGTACGGACAACCCGATACGCACATGCGCCAGCCGCGGCACTTGTCCTGATCGATCAGAACGATGCCGTCTTCCTCGCGTTTGTAGATGCTGCCACTGGGGCAGCTGGCCACACACGCCGGGTTCAGGCAGTGCTCACACAGCCTGGGCAGATACATCATGAATGTGTTTTCGAACTGGCCGTAGATATCTTTCTGGATATCGTCGAAGTTCTTGTCCTTGCTGCGCTTGCTGAACTCGCCGCCAAGGATTTCTTCCCAGTTCGGCCCCCACTCAATCTTTTCCATGCGCTGGCCCGTAATCAAGCTGCGCGGCCGAGCGGTCGGCGCGTGCTGCATTTCCGGAGCCGACTGAAGATGGTCGTAATCGAAGGTGTAGGGTTCGTAGTAATCGTCGATCTGCGGTAGATTCGGATTGGCGAAGATGCGCATCAGCAGCTTCCACTTGCCGCCCTGGCGCGGCTCAATCGCACCGCTGGCCTTGCGCACCCATCCACCGTTCCACTTATCCTGGTTCTCCCACTCCTTGGGGTAACCAATCCCTGGCTTGGTCTCCACATTGTTGAACCAGGCGTATTCCACACCGGGACGACTAGTCCAGACATTTTTGCAAGTCACACTGCACGTGTGACAGCCGATGCATTTGTCCAGGTTCAGCACCATGCCGATCTGTGCACGTATTTTCATAACGCCTCCTGCCATGCTGTCCCGGCAATGACGCGGCAAGCTGCGCGCGACTGGGGCTTCATTGACAACTCCTTGCGGTCAGTGTGGTTCATGGATTTTCACCCTGCGCTTGATAGGCGGCAGCGAGGTGATCATCGCGCGGCGTATCCAGCCAGTCGACCTTGCTCATCTTGCGCACCACCACAAACTCGTCGCGGTTGGTACCGATGGTTCCGTAGTAGTTAAAGCCGTAGGACAGCTGCGCATAACCACCAATCATGTGGGTGGGTTTGAGCACGATGCGGGTCACGCTGTTGTGAATGCCGCCCCGTACCCCTGTGATCTGCGAACCTGGTGTGTTGATGATCTTTTCCTGTGCGTGGTACATCATCAACATGCCGGGGTTGACGCGCTGACTGACCACCGCGCGCGCCGCTATCGCGCCGTTGATGTTGAAAACCTCGACCCAATCGTTATCCTGCACACCAGCTAGGCGGGCGTCATCTTCAGAAAGCCAGACTACCGGACCGCCGCGGTTGAGCGTGAGCATCATCAGGTTGTCGCTATAGGTGCTGTGGATGCCCCACTTCTGATGCGGTGTGATGAAGTTCAACAGAATTTCCGGGTTGCCGTTGCCCTTGATGTTGTGAATACCGCTGGTCGTCTTTAGGTCCACAGGCGGCCGGTAACTAGACATGCTTTCACCAAAGGCGATCATCCAAGGATGATCCTGGTAAAACTGTTGCCGGCCCGTCAGCGTTCGCCATGGGATCAATTCGTGCACGTTTGTGTAGCCAGCGTTGTAGCTGACGGTCTCGCTCTCGATACCGCTCCAGGTCGGGCTGCTGATGATCTTGCGCGGTTGCGCCTGCACATCGCGGTAGCGGATTTTCTCGTCTTCCCGATACAGCGCAAGGTGGGTATGATCGCGGCCCGTTTGCTTGCCCAGCGCCTGCCATGCCTTGACTGCGACGTGCCCGTTGGTTTCAGGCGCCAGCTGCAGGATGACTTCGCAGGCGTCAATATCGGTAACGATTTGAGGCATGCCTTTGGTGGGTCCGTCGGCTTGTGTGGTGCCGTTAAGCTGGCCCAGCTGCTCTACTTCGGTGCCGGTCTTCCAGCCAATGCCCTTGCCGCCATTGCCAAGCTTGTCCATTAACGGGCCAAGCGCGGTAAAGCGCTTGAATACGTTGGGATAGTCACGCTCAACCACTGTTACCTGCGGCGCCGTTTTGCCCGGAATCAGTTCACACTGACCTTTTTTCCACTCCTTCACGTCAAAAGGCTGCGCAATTTCGCCGGCGGTGTCGTGCATGATGGGCGTGAGCACAACCTCTTTCTCAACGCCCAGATGGCCGATGCAGACCTCGCTGAAGGCCTTGGCAAATCCTTTGTAAATCTCCCAATCTGATCGCGATTGCCATACCGGATCCACCGCGGCTGATAAGGGATGGATGAAGGGATGCATGTCGCTGGTGTTGAGATCGTTCTTCTCATACCAACTCGCCGTAGGCAGTACAACATCCGAGTACAAACATGTTGTGCTCATGCGAAAGTCCAGCGTCACGAGCAGATCAAGCTTGCCTTCCGGCGCATGTTCATGCCATGCGACCTCTGCGGGTCTAGCGTCGTCTTTGCCAAGATCCTTGCCCTGCACGCCACTTTCTGTGCCAAGTAGATGCTTACAGAAGTATTCATGTCCTTTTCCGGAGGAGCCCAGCAGATTGCTGCGCCACACGAACATGTTGCGTGGCCAGTTTTGCGGTGCATCTGGATCCTCGCAGCTCATCTGCAGCGTTCCGTCACGCAGACCACGGACCACATAGTCCTTTGCGTCCAGGCCAGCAGCCGTGGCGTCTTTGACCACCTGCAGTGGATTAGTCTTTAACTGCGGTGCTGAGGGCAGCCAGCCCATTCGTTCGGCCCTGACGTTGTAATCAATCATGCTGCCGCCATACAGCTTCTTGTCTGCTAGCGGGGAAACAATCTCCTCCATTCCCAGCTTCTCATAGCGCCACTGATCGGTATGTGCGTAAAAAAAGCTTGTGCTGTTCATCTGGCGTGGCGGCCGGATCCAGTCAAGTGCGAATGCCAGCGCTGTCCATCCAGTCTGCGGCCGCAGCTTCTCCTGTCCGACGTAGTGCGCCCACCCACCGCCGCTTTGACCGATACAGCCGCACATCATCAAAAGATTGATCACGCCGCGATAATTCATGTCGGCGTGATACCAGTGGTTCATAGCCGCACCAATGATCACCATCGACTTGCCGCGGGTCTTGTGCGCATTGTCGGCAAATTGCCGCGCCACGGTAATGATCTGGTCGCCCGGTACGCCGGTAATGCTTTCTGCCCACGCCGGGGTGTAGGCAGCGTTGTCGTCATAGCTTTTTGCGCCGCTGCCTAGGCCGCGATCAATGCCGTACTGCGCAACTTGCAAGTCAAACACCGTGGCGACTAGCGCTTCCCGCTGCTCGCCTTCTTTGCCCAGACGCAGGCGCACCGCCGGGACTTTGACGAAGTTCACCTCGCCTTGCTGCGCGTTCGCTGTGAAGTGTGGCGTCGATACGCCGCCAAAATACGGCAGACCCACGCCAACCACCTCGTGGGCCTGCGTCCCATCTTCGATCACCGAAAGTTTGAGTTTGACTTCAGCTCCGTGACGTGCCTCTTTGTTCTCCAGGTTCCATTTACCCGCATCGCTGCGGCCTTCCGCGCCCCAGCGAAAGCCGATGCTTCCGTTGGGTAGCACCGCCCGGCCGCCCGCATCAAAAGCTACCGTCTTCCACTCCGGGTTATTGTCCTGACCGAGCTTGCCGTTGAAATCGCTGGCACGCAGGTAGCGGTCGGGCACCAACGTCTTCGAACCGTCCGGCAGGATATGCTCCTTGAGCATCACGAGCAGCGGCAAATCGGTATAGCGGCGTGCGTAGTCATCAAAATACGGGCTGCGCTGTTTGAAGTAAAACTCATTGAGCGCGACGTGCCCCATCGCCATGGCCAGCGCTGCGTCGGTGCCCTGCTTGGGGTGCAGCCACAGATCGGCCAGCTTGGCGACTTCTGAATAGTCCGGCGTGACCGCCACTGTTTTGGCGCCCTTGTAGCGCACCTCGGTGAAGAAGTGCGCATCCGGCGTGCGCGTCTGCGGTACATTGCTGCCCCACGCGATGATGTATGTGGAGTTGTACCAGTCGGCGGATTCCGGTACGTCGGTCTGCTCACCCCAGATTTGTGGGCTGGCTGGGGGCAGGTCGCAGTACCAATCGTAAAAGCTCATGCATACGCCACCGATCAAAGACAGATAGCGGCTGCCCGCAGCGTAACTGACCATGCTCATCGCAGGGATCGGCGAAAAACCGATTACGCGGTCCGGGCCGTGCTTTTTGATGGTGTAGACATTGGCCGCAGCGATCAGCTGATTGACCTCATCCCAGCTGCTACGAACAAAACCACCCATGCCGCGTACCTTTTGGTAGTCACGCCTCGCATCCGGGTTCTCCACAATCGTTGCCCATGCATCCACTGGCGTGCGCGCCGTCTTCAGCGCCGTGCGCCAGCGTTCAAGAAGGCGGCCCCGCACCAGCGGGTACTTCACCCGATTGGCGCTATACAGAT
>JBJOQV010000163.1:0-2701 GCA_046049785.1 Pseudomonadota bacterium | reverse complement strand
CGTCAGGACCAGGGATTTTCTGCTCAGTCCTTTAACGGCAGAAAATGCTGGCGGTATTGCCCAGTCGCGGTTTAACGCGGTCCAGACGCGTGTAATACCCACGCTTTTTCGCGAGTTTGGGTCAAATATTCGCTTTGAAACTTCTAGCGACAATACCTGGACAACCTTTGCCGGAGATAGTGCCGGGCGCTTGGTGGACGCGTTCGTGGGGGTGCATGAGATTTCTCTAGTGCAGCGGGCGCAGCCGTTCGGGTGGTCCGTTCGCGCGGCGCGTGAAGATACGAAGTATGACGTTACGACGCTCGACCGGTTTACCACCGACACCGCGCGTGCCGGAATTGAGTATCTGTTCGGCAATGAGTTCAGTGTGGGCGTGGGTGGAGGCAGGGAACGCAATCGGTTCCCGGGGTTCTCGGCAGACGGCGGGACTTCTTACGGTAACTTGCGCTGGAGACCTGCGCCTGCCGCGTCGTTGTTTGCCGAAGTCCAGAAGAGATTCTTTGGTAATGAGTGGACGCTGGAAGCACAGTACCGAACACCGGTGTTTGCATTCAGTGCGCGGGCTTCGCGCGATCTAGAGTCATTCCAGCAGCAGTTGCTAGCGCTGCCGCGCGGCGGCAATGTTGCGGGTCTGATTGACGACATTCTTGCAGGGCGCATTGCAGATCCCGTTCAGCGGGCGCAGACCGTTCAAGATTTGATCAATCGAAGGGCGTTGCCACTGCAAATCGATCAGGCGACAGCCATTTACTCCGAGCGGATACAGCTTTCGCAAGGCGCGCGGATTTCCGCAGCGATATTGGGTGCGCGCAATTCGCTCTCGTTAACTTTGTTTAGGAATCGGGCGGAAGATGTCCCGGGATTTGACAATGCGCTAGGTAGCGTGGCCCTTGTGGCGCTGTCGAGCAAGCGAGTGGGCGCCACACTTGCCTGGAATCATCGCCTATCGGCCACCAGCAGCCTTGATTCTGAGGTTTCGACGGTGAATGCCACGGGCGGAGGACAGCTTACCGGCAAGTCTAGACAGACACGCGTGCAAGCGATCTATTCCCTTGCATTTTCACCGAGATCGGTTGGATCATTGGGATACCGCTTCCAGCGATATTCGCTCACCGGTTCTGAATCGGATCGGGAAAACGCTATCTTCGCCACTTTAATGATGCGTTTTTAGGCTGCATGTAATGTACGAAGAGTACTTCCGTCTCACGGGTCTGCCATTCCAGCTCAGTCCAGACCCGACTTATTACTACTCCAGCGAAGGGCACCGGCGTGCCCTTTCCTACCTTAAGTATGGCGTCTACCAGGGCGAAGGTTTTGTTGTTGTCACCGGCGAGATCGGTGCGGGCAAGACAACGCTGGTACGCGCGCTGATCGGTGAGCTTGATCCCAACAAGATTGTCGCAGCGCAATTGGTGAGCACGCAGCTAGGAGCCGCCGATGTGTTGCGCTCCGTGCTTGCCACTTTTGGCCTGCCGGTCAAAGGATCGGGCAAAGCTGAGATGCTGCACACCATCGAGGCCTTCCTTACGTCACTGTTTATTGAGGGAAAGCGCGCAATTTTGATCGTCGATGAGGCACAAAATCTGCCGCCGGATGCGATAGAAGAGCTGCGCATGCTCTCTAATTTCCAGATTCAAGATCGCGGCCTTTTGCAGAGTTTGTTGGTTGGCCAGCCTGAAATGCGGGAAATGCTGCGCTCGTCCCGGCACGAGCAACTGCGCCAAAGGATCATTGCCTCATATCATCTTGGCGCAATGAGCGCGCAAGACACCAAAGGGTATGTCACACACCGTTTGAGTTGCGTGGGTTGGAACAAAGATCCTGAGTTTGACGCGGACGCGTTTGATGCAATATTCCGCTACACCGGCGGTGTTCCTCGAAAAATAAACCGCTTGTGCAACCGATTGCTACTTTCTACCTACCTTGCGGGCGGCCATTTAATCTCGGCGCTGGACGTTGCTGAGGTCGCTAAAGAGATCGGTGAGGAAATTGGCGCGGATCTGGTGACAGTTCGCAACGCAAAAAAATCACGTACGGCGATGCAGGATGTTGGTGAAGAACCACTGAAGACGAAAAAACCCAGTGAGCTGAAGGCAACTGACATTGAGGCGGTGCACGCCTTGTCTTTGCAAAAAGTGATTGATCTTCACGGCAATGATCACCCGACCGCAGCAAGCAAAGCGGTTGTGCGTAGCTGGGATATTCGCCCCAATTCAATTGTTTGTATGGGCGATACGGTGCAAGGTGTTGCGATGCTTGGCCAGCTAAGCAAAAGCCTGTCACGCTCGCGCAATACCTCTTCGCCGGCGCTCGTTTGGGTTCGCCAAGGCACAGACGTGCAGCAAGACGAAGTCCAGTGGATGGATATCGGGCTGCTCAAGCCAAATGCGTTTTTGGATGTTGAAGCAAGCGTGAATGGCAAGTCGTCGATAGCGTCTCAGTCGATTCTGATCGAACAGTTTTTTGATACTGTTCGCCCTGCGGCAGTTGTTCTGTCGGGCGATTCAGACGTAATGCTTGTCGCAGCGCTATGCGCCAGCAAGCTTTCTATCCCCATCGCCCGTGTAGATGCAGGGCTGCGAAATTTTGACAGATCAACGCCAGATGAAGCGAACAGGATTGTCATTGATAATCTTGCGTCTGTGCTGTTTGCTTCTGAGTTCTCTGCTGTGGAGAACATGGAACGAGAATCTTTGCCCTC
>JBJOQV010000162.1:0-3602 GCA_046049785.1 Pseudomonadota bacterium | reverse complement strand
TCCCCCTTGAAGGGGGAGGAGTCTTCAATGCAGTGCAACACCAATCTATAGAATTCAGATCACCCAGCATCCTATTCATCAGTGCGCACCCTTCCCCACTACATGCTTGAACGCGGCTGGCGCGCGTGGGCGCTGTACGACCTGTCGATTGTCTACCGCTGCTTTTTTGCGGCGCGCAACACGCTGTATGCCTGGGGCGTACTGAAGCAGCAAAAGCTCCCGGTGCCAGTTGTGGTGGTGGGCAGCATTTTTGTGGGCGGCACCGGCAAGACGCCGCTGACGGTATGGCTGATCGAGCAGCTGCGCATGCGCGGCTACACGCCGGGCGTGGTATCGCGCGGCTACGGCCGAACATCGCGCGGCGTGCATCAGGTGCTGGTCACGAGCAGCCCGGATTTTTCTGGCGATGAGCCGCTGCTGATCGCACAGCTCTCTGGCGCGCCCGTGTACGTGGGCAATGACCGCGTGGCTGCCGCGCACGCGCTGCTCAAGGCGCACCCGCAGGTGGATTTGATCATCGGCGACGATGGCCTGCAGCACATTCGCCTGGCGCGCGATTTTGAAATTGCCATCATGGATGCGCGCGGCTACGGCAACGGCTTTGCGCTGCCCGCCGGGCCGCTACGCGAAATGCCCGCGCGCCTGGCCAAGGCCGATGCCATTATCAGCCGCGACGCGCCGCCGCTGCCGGAGCTAAAAGGCGCGCTGCCCATGCGGCTTGTGATTGACCGGCTTGAGCATGCGGCAAGCGGGCAGGTGCTTGCACCCGCGGCATTTGCGGCGCAGCACCCGCGCGTGCTTGCCGCCGCCGGCATTGGCAACCCGCAAAACTTTTTTGATGCGCTGGCCGCGGTGGGCGTGCAAGCGCAGACCCTGCCGTTGCCGGACCACTTTGACTTTGCGCGCAATCCGTTTCCAGACGATCCTGATCTGGCCATCGTGGTCACGCAAAAAGATGTACTGAAAACCGCCCATCTGAACGATGCGCGATTGTGGGTTGCGCACGCCGCGACATCGGTAGACTATGGTTTGATCGATCAGATAATGAGCAAAATCGGTGGACCCAAAACTGCTTGAACTGCTGGTATGCCCTGTGACCAAGGGGCCGCTCACCTACGACCGCGAAAAGCAGGAGCTGGTGAGCAAGAGCGCGCGCCTCGCGTATCCGGTGCGTGACGGCATCCCGGTCATGCTGGTGTCTGAAGCGCGTCATATTGAAGGCGGCCCCTCGGTGGCCATGCCGCCTGCAAGTAACCACCCTGAATCTTGAGCGACGATTCAATTGATCTGAGCCAGCGCGCGCCCTTCGTGGCGATTGTGCCGGCACGGCTTGCGTCCACGCGGCTGCCCAATAAGCCGCTCGCAGACATTGGTGGCGTGCCGATGGTGGTGCGCGTGGCGCGTCAGGCCGCGGCCAGCGGCGCGCAGCAGGTCTGGGTCGCCACGGATGCACAGTCTGTGGTGGAGGTGTGTGATGCGCACGGCGTGCATGCACTCATGACTTCACCAGACCACCCCACCGGCACTGACCGCTTGTCTGAGGTGATCGAACGCCTGGGCTTGCCCGACGCGGCGCTGGTGGTGAATGTGCAGGGCGATGAGCCCTTGATCCCGCCCACGCTGATTGATGATGTGGCGCAAGCGCTGGCCAGCGCCACCAACTGTGCGATTGCCACCTGCGCGCACGCCATCACCAACTACGAAGAAATTTTCAATCCCAACGTGGTAAAAGTCGTGGCCGACCGCACCGGCCGCGCGCTGTATTTTTCACGCGCGCCGATTCCCTTCGGCCGCGACAAGTATGGCGCGCGCACGCCGATTGCGCCGGGCGATCCGCCGATCCTGCGGCATGTGGGCATCTACGCGTATCGCGCGGCGTTTCTGCGCTTGTTCCCCACGCTGCAGCAGGCACCGCTGGAGCAATTTGAAAGCCTGGAGCAACTGCGCGCGATTTGGCACGGCTTCGGAATTCATCTAAGGGTTATTCCGCAGGTGCCGCCCGGCGGCGTAGATACGCCAGAGGATTTGGAGCGCGTGCGCAGCGCAATCGCAGCAACTAGCACCTAAACGATTGCCTGCGGATGACGAAACCATTACATTCGCGAAACTTTCCCAATGAGAGGTTAAGAACATCATGAAAAAGCTGCTGATTGCCGCGTCCTTGGCGGCACTGCTTGCGACCACCGGGGCACAGGCGAAAACACTACGCTGGGCTACGTCGGGCGATGCCCAGACGATGGATCCGTACTCGCGCAACGAGGGCGTGACCAATAATATGAATGAGCACATTTACGACTATCTCGTCGGGCGCGACGAGAAGCTCGAAAAAGTGCCAATGCTGGCCGAAAAGTGGCAACAGATAGATGGCACAACCTGGCGCTTCAATATCCGCAAGGGCGTCAAGTTTCATGACGGCAGCACGCTGACGGCCGACGATGTGGTGTTCTCCTATGAGCGCGCCGCGCATCCCAATTCGCAAATCGCCAACTATGCGCGTGCGATGGGCAAGCCCACCAAAATCGATGACTACACGGTGGAGTTCAAGCTCGACAAGCCCAACCCCATCATGCTGGAGCACGCCTCTACCATCTTCATCATGAACAAAGCCTGGAGCGAGAAGAACAACGTCACCAAGCCGCTGTCGTTCAAGGACAAAGAAGAGACCTTTGCCAGCCGCAACGCCATGGGCACCGGCCCGTTCATGCTGGTGTCACGCGAGCCGGAGGTAAAAACCGTGCTCAAGCGCAACCCCAACTACTGGGGCAAGCCCAAAGGCAATGTGACCGAGGTGATTCACACGCCGATCAAATCCGATGCCACCCGCACCGCAGCGCTGCTCTCCGGCGAGCTTGATCTCGTGCAAGACCCGCCTCCGCAGGATGGCGCGCGCCTGGCCGCACCGGGCGGCAAGACCAAAGTGCTGTACGGCATGGAAAACCGCGTCGTGTTCTTTGGCTTTGATCAAGGCCGCGATGAGCTGCTGTATTCCAGCGTGAAAGGCAAAAACCCGTTCAAAGACCGCCGCGTGCGCCAGGCCTTTCATCAAGCCATTGATATCGAAACCATCAAAAAACGCATCATGCGCGACCAATCCGCGATCGTCGGCTGCATGACGCCTTCGCCACTGGCCTGCACCGCGCCGGAGCTGGACAAGAACCGCCTGCCCTACAACGTGGAAGCAGCCAAGAAGTTGATGGAAGAAGCCGGCTACAAAGACGGTTTTGAAGTCACGCTGGATTGCCCGAACGACCGCTACATCAACGATGACGACATTTGCCAGTCAGTGGTTGGCATGCTCGGCCGCATTGGCGTGAAGATCAAGTTGAATGCGCAGTCCAAGACCACGTACTTCAGCAAGCTGGAAAAGCTCGATACGAGCTTTTACATGCTGGGCTGGGGTGGTGCCATCACCGATGCGCAAACCACGCTGGAGCCGATCATGCATACCTACGATCAAAAAACCCAGCGCGGCTACTACAACTATGGCCGCTACAGCGATCCCAAGCTGGATGAGTTGATCAATGCAGCCGCCAGCGAAGTGAGCGTGGAAAAACGCCGCGAGCAAATCAAGCAGGCGCTCACGCTGCATAACCAAGAAGTTC
>JBJOQV010000161.1:0-8734 GCA_046049785.1 Pseudomonadota bacterium | reverse complement strand
GTTCTGAGACTGCCTACCAAGCAATGGGAGTTCCATCGTAGTTGAGAAACGCGCCGCTGCGTGCCGCACCAGCGGCCGATAAGGCACTGCGCATGCCGCGCACGCTCTCTTCCACGCTGATGTCCGCGCCTTGCCCGCCCATGTCAGTACGCACCCAGCCGGGGTGAAAGCTGACGCACACGACGCCCTGCGGCTGCAGCATGATGGAAGCGTCTTTCAGTACCGAGTTCAGTGCTGCCTTGGATGCGCGGTACAGCCAGCCACTGCTTGATGCGCGCGTGCCCATCGAGCCCATGCGCGATGAAATGACGGCCAGTTTGCTGCCTGCACTCAGCGCGCCGGCCAGTTGCGGAACGATCTGCATTGCGGCCAGCACGTTGGTGTGCATCACCGCATCAAAATCTTGCGCCAGCGGCGGCTCAAGGCCGCTTGTTCGCGGGCCATAAATTCCGGCATTGAGAAACGCGATATCAAGCTTCTCGCCGTCTAGCTTCCACTCGATGCTGCTGACGGAAGCCGCGTCCGTCACGTCCAGCTTAAACGGCTCACAGCCCAGGGCCGCGAGTTTGTCAATGCCGGCGTCGTCACGCGCCGTGGCCAACACGCGCCAGCCGTCTGCACGGTACTGCCGCGCAAGTTCATGGCCGATGCCGCGTGAGGCGCCGATGATGAGGGCTGTGGACATAAGGAAGGGGCTTTCTGTGGGTGCGGCAGCTGCCCTCACCCTAGCCCTCTCCCGCATGCGGGAGAGGGGATTGAATTGCTACATCATCTCAATGGCAGCAGCCACCGCCTCGCCGCCGCCAATACACAGCGCAGCCACACCCTTTTTGCCGCCGGTCTTTTTCAGCGCGCCCAGCAGCGTGACGAGGATGCGCGCGCCGGAGGCACCGATGGGGTGGCCCAGTGCACAGGCGCCGCCATGGATGTTGACCTTTTCGTGCGGGATGTTGTGCTCTTTCATCGCAGCCATGGTCACGGCGGCAAAGGCTTCATTCACTTCCCACAAATGCACGTCGCCGGATTTCCAGCCGGCTTTATCGAGCGTCTTTTGGATTGCGCCCACCGGCGCGGTGGTGAACCATTCTGGCGCATGCGCGTGGGTGCTGTGCGAAACGATACGTGCAATTGGCTTTAAGCCCAGCTTTTCTGCTTTGGACAGCTTCATTAGCACGAGTGCTGCCGCGCCATCAGAAATGCTGGACGCGTTAGCCGCGGTGATGGTGCCATCTTTTTTGAACGCAGGTTTGAGTGAGGGAATTTTGTCCAGCTTGGCCTTGAAGGGCTGCTCGTCTTTGTCGATCACGGTGTCGCCCGCCTTGCCAGCGATGGTGACAGGCGCCATCTCCCACGCAAAGCTACCGTCTTTGTTGGCGGCCAGCGCGCGCTGAGTGGAGGCAATCGCAAAATTGTCCTGGTCTTCACGGGAAAAGTTGTATTTGGCTGAGCAGTTCTCTGCAAACCAGCCCATCGCCTTGCCACGTTCATAGGCATCTTCCAGCCCGTCCAGTGCCATATGGTCAAACATGGTGGCCGCGCCGTAACGGTAACCCTTGCGCGAGCCCACCAGCAGATGCGGCGCATTGGTCATGGATTCCATCCCGCCTGCGACCATGATGTCGTGGCTGCCCATGGCCAGCATGTCTGCCGCCATCATGGTGGCCTTCAAGCCGCTGCCGCACATTTTTGATAGCGTCACCGCGCCCACGCTTTGCGGCAGGCCAGCGCCCAACACCGCTTGGCGCGCCGGCGCCTGGCCCTGGCCAGCCATCAGGCAGTTGCCAAACAGCACTTCGCCAATGTCTTCGCCTTTGATGCCGGCGCGCTCAACCGCGGCCTTGATGGCGACTGCGCCCAGCGTGTAGGCAGGCACATTGGCAAAGTCGCCCAGCATGCCGCCAATCGGGGTGCGGGCGGCGGAAACAATCACAATCGGGTCGGCCATGAATCTCTCCTTAGATCTCAATCACTTTGAAAACTTGTTTGCAATACATTCTTCTCATGCTGAATTCTGCTGCTGCACCTGCAATGCGGCCACCGCCGCGCTGACTTTTGGCTGCACGGTGTCCGCTGCTGAAATGGTCACATCCAGATCGCGCAGCGTACCATCGGCCACGCCGTACACCCAGCCGTTCACAAACAGCGTTTGCCCGCGCGCCCAGGCATCTTGTACCACCGATGTGCGGCACACGTTTTGCACTTGATCAATCACATTCAATTCAGTCAGCGCATTGGCGCGTGCAGCTTGCGCAACGCTGCCCAAATAGCTGCCATGGATCTCGGCCACGTCCTGGATATGCCGCAGCCAGTTGTCCACAAGGCCCAAGCGCACCCGCGACAGCGCGGCGGCCACGCCCGAGCAGCCGTAGTGGCCGCACACAATAATGTGGCGCACCTTGAGCACGTCCACCGCAAATTGCAGCACGCTCAGGCAATTCAAATCAGTATGCACCACCACGTTGCCGATGTTGCGGTGGACAAATACCTCGCCCGGCTCAAGTCCGGTGATTTCATTGGCGGGCACACGCGAATCCGAGCAGCCAATCCACAAAAACTGGGGGGTTTGCTGATGCGTGAGGCGCGAGAAAAACTCCGGGTCAGTGGCCAGGCGCTTTTCAACCCAGTCTTTATTGTTTTCAAGGAGTTTGAGTGCGGCTTTCATAGCTTTACCTGGTAGCGGTTGGAAAAACGCCGCTGCGTATCGTAGGGAAATACATCTTCAATATGCCCGGTCCTGATGCGTGCCTGCCGGTTGGCCCAAAATTCGCGTGTGAGCAGATCGGCATGGTGCTTCATGAACGCGGCGCGTACCCGTGCGTTGCCGAGCAAGAAACGCTCAAACTCTTCGGGAAACACGTCGTTCGCGCCAACGGAATACCACGGCGTGTCCGACATTTCTGCCTCTTCATTGGGCGCGGGTGGAATGACGCGAAAGTTCATCTCCGTCATGTACTGCACTTCATCGTAATCGTAAAACACCACGCGCCCAAGCCGCGTGACGCCAAAGTTTTTGTACAACATGTCACCTGGAAAGATGTTGGCGCTGGCCATGTCCTTGATGCTGTTGCCGTAGTCTTTCACCGCGCGCTCAAGCTCGGTGTCATCCGCCTGCATCAGATAGAGATTGAGCGGACGCAACCGCCGTTCGATATACACGTGCTTGATGACGATGGTGTCGCCTTCATCTTCGTAGATGGACGGCGACAAGCTGGTCAGCTCATCAATCACCTCTTTAGCCACGCGCGCCTTGGGCAGCGCCACATCGGAAAACTCCCAGGTATCCGCCATACGGCCCACGCGATCGTGCATCTTCACAAGCTGATACTTACTTTTGACAAACTCACGTGTCACGTCCTTGCTCATCTTGTCCTTGATGATCTTGAACACATACGGGTAAGACGGCAGCGTGAACACGCTCATCACCATGCCCTTGATGCCCGGCGCAATGATGAGCTTGTCATGCGAGTGCTTGAGGTGATGCAGAAAGTCGCGGTAGAACAGTGTTTTGCCCTGTTTTTGCAGCCCGATCATGGTGTACAGCTCGGCTTTGCTGCGGTTGGGCAGCAGCTCGCGCAAAAAACTCACGTAGGCGGCGGGCACATCCATGTCCACCAGACAGTAGGCGCGCGTAAAGGTGAAGAGCTTGGACAGATCGTCCTGCGAGAACAGCAGCGTATCGGCGTAAATGCGCCCGCGCGAGTTGCGCAGCAGCGGAATCGCAAACGGATAGATCACGCTGCCGTTCACATACTTGCCGATCACATACGCGCCCTTGTTGCGAAAGAACAGGCGCGAGAGCACGGCAATCTGGCAATCCGGCTCCAGCGTGCGGCGCTTGGGACTGAGACGTTTGAGTTCACGCAGCGCATCGCGCGCGATCCAGCGCACATCGCGGTCAATGTCAGCAAACGGGCTTGCAAGGCCAAAGTCAGACAACATTTTGGTCAGACTGGCGCGCAAGCCCTCGGTGGCCGGGTAGTACACGCGAAAGCTTGGCGGATCGGCGTCCATATGGTCGGTGGCCACCGCCGGCCGCACAAAAATGAAATCGTTTTTGAAGTAATCGCGGTGCAGAATCTGGCAGCACACGGAGTTGAAAAACGTTTCCGCACATTCCGGCTGCTTGTGCGCGGCCAGCAGCGCGACAAAATAGCGCTTCACCGCGGCCCAGACTTCATCGCTCAAACTTTCTGCCGCAAATTCTTCCTGCAAATGCTTGACGCATTCGGCCACGCGAATGTCGTAATAATCGATTCGCTCGCGCGAGACTTTCTGAATCCCGCGCCAGTCACCGTTTTCAAACAGCGCCTTGGCGCGCTGCGCACAGTAGCGAAACAGGCCGTAGTGCCGGTCAAACCCGGCCAGGATCGCGCGGGCAACGTCACGCGCAAAGCGCTCATCGCTGCTGTCAAGGCGCGTCACTTCTAGATCGCGAACTGTGTCTTCCATTGCTGCAGTTTATCGATGCTCACGCCAATGCCGCCGCACACCTCAACTAGCGGTGCGGAGAATTTTTCAAATAGCTGCGGGTGCGTATCCAGCACTGCGAGCGCGGCGCCGCAAGCCGGCTCCACCATGACGCGAAACGCATCAGCAAACTTCAGGCACGCGGTAACGGCTTGCGCATCCGTCACCGTCACGCTCGTCACGCGATGTTGCCGCGCCAGATCAAAAGCGCGGTCGCACACACGCCGCGCGCCAAGCGAGGTAGCAATCGATGTAATCGCCGGCAGCGCGATGATCTTGCCCGCCTGCAAGCTTTGGCTAAGCTTGTCCGCACCCACGGTCTCCACCGCGATCACCGGCACGTCGTGCCGGCCGTTACGCAGCAAGCCTTCAACGATGCCGGCAAACAAGCCGCCACCGCCTACGCTTGTGATCACACAGTCAAAGTTGATGCTCTGCGCCGCCACTTCATCGATCAAGGTCGCGTGCCCGTCCCACAGCAGCGGATGGTCAAACGGATGCACGTAGGCCGCTTGCTGCTCACGCGCCAGCGCGGTTGCATGCGCGTGCGCTTCGTCCCAAACGCTGCCGTGCACAATCACCTGTGCGCCAACCGCGGCGATGCGTGCGCGCACCTCGCTGCTGGTGGTGTGCGGCACCACAATTGTGGCGGGCACGCCCAGCATCTTGCCGGCGTACGCAGCCGCAAAACCGGCGTTGCCGCCTGAAGCGCACACAATTGCCTTGGCGCCGCGCGCAACCTCATGCGTGCACAGCCGGCCTACGCCGCGCAGCTTGAAGCTGCCGGAAGGCTGCAGCGCATCCATCTTGAGCCACAGGGGCTTCGCGCAAGCGGCGTACTGCGCATTTGCTCGCAGCAGCGGTGTGTCAAGATGCATGATGTTTGAGCAGCGCTTTCCACTGCGGGTTGACGTGCAGAATCTCAAAGCAGTTGCACACCACCTCGAGCGACTCAGAAAAACTAATGCCCAGCAGCGCGCAGCGTTGTTCAAAAAAGTGGCGGTGATCGGCTTTCCAGCCGGTCAGGCATTCCTCGCCCTGCCCTTCATTTTCGCCCTCACGCTCGGCGAACCACTCCGGCACATCGCGGAACTTGAACAGATGCAGCGCAACGCAGCGCGTGATGGCAACCGGTTCACCGGCAAACGTGGTCACAATGCCGTAGTTACCGATACGATCGGCTTCGTCTGGCTCGGCCAGTTCATCGATCAGCAAACCCGCCGTGGCGCGCTTTTTGCCGTGCGCGACCAAGGCAGCCAAAGGATTGGCCAGCGCTTCATCCATGCCAAAGAAAAACGCTTGATGCGGCGCGGTAGGATCAACATCGTGCGCAGCACAAAATTCTTTCCAAAAGCGGTAAGCAGCGGTAGATGGTTCCATTGACGTCAGTTCACGTAGCCCTGCAGATGCGACACGATAGCGAAGCTTGCCGGGCAGCGCTCAAAGGTGTTCCATGGTTTTGACCATACGCAATATCCATGCGCTTTTTGAGCCATTTTTGCCTCAAAAAGCGCATGGATATTGCGTAGAAGCATTTAAGAATCAGCGGATTTTCGACCAACAAACGCGGTCAATCACCTCGCCATTCTTGAAAGCGTTTTTACGCAACAAAGCTTCGCGCGTAAACCCATTCTTCTCCAAGACCCGCATGGATGCTGGGTTGTAGGCGTGCACCGGCGCGTACACGCGGGTGACATCGGGCAGTGAGAACGCATATTCAGTCAACACGCGCGCCACGTGCGTGACGACGCCCCGGTCCCAGAATGGCTCGCCAAGCCAGTAACCAATCTCTGAATTGCAACGCCACGGCCCTTTTTCTTGGATGACGCCGCAACCGCCCACCGCTTCACCCCGAAAATCAATCGCCCAGTTATCGCCGCCAAAATCGATGTGGCCGCGCGTCACCCAGTGCTGCGCAATTTCAAGCGTGTACGGATGCGGAAAGGTGTCTGACATATTGCGCCAAACGTTTTTGTTGTTTGCGTATTTGGCCAGCGCAGGCGCATCCGCTTCGCGCCAGGCGCGTAGGTACCAACCTTCGATATTCAGCGGAATCGTTGGCAGCGTCACATCGTTTCGCTGAACAGCTCACGGCCGATCAACATCCGGCGAATTTCGCTCGTGCCCGCGCCAATCTCATACAGCTTGGCATCGCGCCACAGGCGGCCGGTCGCGTAATCGTTGATGTAGCCGTTGCCGCCGAGAATCTGAATCGCGTTGCCAGCCATTTTGGTGGCGGCTTCTGCGCAATACAGAATGACCGCGGCGCAGTCTTTGCGCACCGTGCGCACATGCGCCGCACCAAGTTTGTCTAAATTCTTGCCAACTTGATAGCAGTAGGCGCGGCTGGCTTGCAGTGTGGTGTACATGTCCGCCACCATGCCCTGAATCAGTTGAAACTCGCCGATGCTTTGGCCAAACTGTTTGCGATCGTGAATGTAGGGAATCACCTCGTCCATGCAAGCCTGCATGATGCCCAGCGGCCCTGCGGCGAGCACCGCACGCTCATAGTCCAGGCCGCTCATCAGCACCTTGGCGCCTTGATTCAGGCCGCCCAAAATATTTTCTGCCGGCACTTCGACGTTTTGAAACACCAGCTCGCCGGTGTGCGATCCACGCATGCCCAGCTTGTCGAGCTTTTGCGCAACCGAAAAACCTTTCATGGTTTTCTCAACTAAAAATGCCGTCACGCCACGCGCACCCATCTCGGGCTCGGTCTTGCCGTAGATCACCATGGTGTCTGCATCCGGCCCGTTGGTGATCCACATCTTGGTGCCGTTGAGCAGGTAGTAACTACCTTTATCTTCCGCACGCAGTTTCATGCTGATCACATCGCTGCCGGCGCCCGGCTCGCTCATGGCGAGCGCGCCAACGTGTTCGCCGCTCACCAGCTTGGGCAAATATTTTTTCTTTTGCGCGTCCGTACCGTTGCGCTTGATCTGGTTCACGCACAAATTGGAATGCGCGCCGTACGACAAACCCACCGAGGCCGAGGCGCGCGAAATCTCTTCCATCGCCACCATGTGCGCGAGGTAACCCATATTTGCGCCGCCGTATTCGTCCGGCACCGTAATGCCCAGCACGCCCAGCTCGCCCATCTTGCGCCACAAATCCATCGGAAACTGATCGCTCTTGTCGATCTGCGCCGCGCGCGGAGCAATCTCCGCGTCTGCAAACGCGCGTACTGCGTCGCGCAGTGCGTCGATATCTTCGCCTAAATCAAACTGGATGCCGGGGAGTTGCATAGGTGCCTCAAATTTAAGCAAATTGACGTTAACGTCAATTGTAAGGGGTTGGCGCTATTCTCGCGCCATGCGCACGATTTTCCTGCTTCTTTTCTGCTTGGTCACGCCCACGCTGCCGGCGCCGGTGGTTGCGGCAACCCTCAACTCCAAAGCTGTGGTGATCAGCATCGCAGACGGCGATACGTTTGACGCGAGGATCACGGGCGGGCGCGTGATCCGCGTGCGTTTTGGCGGCATCGATACGCCCGAGCATGGGCAAACGCACAGCTGGCGCAGCCGCCAGGCATTGCGCGAATTGATCCGCGGCAAAACTGTGGACTTGAATTGCTACAAGCAAGATCCGCGCGGCCGGCAGGTATGCCGCGTGTTCGTGGCCGGGGAAGATGTAGGTTTGAAAATGGTTGCGCGCGGCGCGGCCTGGCATTTCAAGGCATTTGTCAAAGAGCAGACGCGCGAAGACCAGCAGCGCTACGCGCAGGCGGAGCAAGCGGCGCGTACCGCCAAGCGCGGTGTTTGGGCCAGCAGCAACCCCATGCCGCCGTGGGAATGCCGCGACCGGCTGCAAGAGGCGAAGCTGTGCCGCTGATCACGTCGCCCTCACCCCCGCCCTCTCCCGCACGCGGGAGAGGGGGTGAACCAGATTGGCTCGCCGCCTTTGATCTGCGCGCATTGCCCGCAGACTTCCATGTCAATCCCTATTCGTACTACGCCGCGCTGCGGGAACACGACCCGGTGCGGCGCATGCCCGACGATTCAATCCTGCTCACGCGCTACGCCGACTGCCTGCAGGTCTATAAAGATCCGCTCACGTTCAGCAGCGACAAAAAGGCCGAGTTCGCACCTAAGTACGGCTCTGGCTCGCCGCTGTTCGAACACCACACCGCGAGCCTGGTGTTCAACGATCCGCCGCTGCACACGCGCGTGCGCAAGCTGATCATCGGCGCGCTGTCAGCACGCGCGGTCAGTGCGATGGAACCGGGGTTGGTTGCGCTGGTGGACCGCTTGCTTGAGGCACTCGCACA
>JBJOQV010000160.1:0-3326 GCA_046049785.1 Pseudomonadota bacterium | reverse complement strand
CGGCTATCCAGCACTTCACGGCCGATCACATCAACAATGGCAGACATTCAGATTGCTTCCCTCAATGAATTAATTCAGTTTCTTGGCACGCTACGCAATATCCATGCGGGTTTTGAGCCATTTTTGCCCCAAAACCCGCATGGATATTGCGTACTCTATCTTACAAACCTTCCACAACAAACATATTCATCACCGCAGCGCCGTCGCGTGCCTTGCGCGCCTTGACGTATTCCGGCGAATCGTAAAACGCCTGCGCCGCGGCCAGGGTGGGAAACTCCAGCACCACCGTGCGGCCGGGCTCGCGGCCCTCCAGCTTAATGGTCTTGCCGCCGCGCACGCGCACCACGGCGCCATGCGCTTGCATGGCAGCGGTGGAGAATTTTTTGTATTCCTCGTACTGCACCGGATCGGTCACGGTCACGTCGGCAATGATGTAGGCAGGCATGCGCGTTGAAAGTTCTTTTTGGTGTTAGTTGAAATCGTTCTCAAGAAATCCGTGCTTCTTGGTGGCGCTGTCCAGTTCCAGCAGCGTTTCAAGCAGTGCGCGCATCTTGCCAAGCGGCACGGCGTTGGGGCCGTCACTCAAGGCTTGTGCGGGGTTAGGGTGCGTTTCCATAAACAACCCGGCCACTCCCACGGCAACCGCTGCACGCGAAAGCACTGGCACCATTTCACGCATGCCGCCGGAGCTTGTGCCCTGCCCGCCGGGCAATTGCACGCTGTGCGTAGCGTCAAACACCACCGGCGCGCCGGTCTCACGCATGATGGCCAGTGAGCGCATGTCGCTCACCAGGTTGTTATAGCCAAAACTCGCGCCGCGCTCGCAGGCAAGAAAATTGTCTTCCGGCAGGCCTTTTTCCCTGGCGGCGGCGCGCGCCTTGTCGATGACGTTTTTCATGTCGTGCGGCGCAAGAAACTGGCCTTTCTTGATGTTGACCGGTTTGCCGCTTTGCGCCACGGCGCGAATAAAGTCGGTCTGGCGGCACAGAAACGCCGGCGTTTGCAGCACGTCCACGTACTTGGCGACTTCAGTAATTTCCGCCTCGGAGTGCACATCGGTGAGCACCGGAACGTTCAGCTCCTTGCGCACCTTGGCCAGAATCTCCAGGCCTTTTTGCATGCCGGGGCCGCGAAACGAGGTGCCGCTAGAGCGGTTGGCCTTGTCGTAACTGCTCTTGAAGATGAACGGAATGTTCAGCGATGCGGTGATTTCTTTGAGTGTGCCGGCAGTGTCCATCTGCAGCTGCTCGGACTCAACCACGCATGGGCCGCTGATCAGAAAAAACGGCTTATCCAGGCCAACATCAAATCCACAGAGTTTCATCTCAAGCAGCCTTTTGCGCAGCAGTATTTTGGTGAGCAGCTTGCTTGTGCGCCAAGGCAGCGAGCACGTAGGACTTGAATAGCGGATGGCCCGCGCGCGGCGTGCTGGTGAATTCGGGGTGAAACTGCACGCCAACAAACCATGGGTGCATGCTTTGCGGATACTCCATGATCTCCGGCAGATTTTCAGACGGCGTGCGGGCAGAAATCACGTAGCCCTTGGCCTCCAGCGGCGCAACCATTGATGGGTTGACCTCGTAGCGATGGCGGTGCCGCTCGTTCACCACATCACCATAAATCTGGTGCGCCAGAGTGCCGGCCTTGACCGGGCAAGCCTGTGAGCCTAGGCGCATGGTGCCGCCCAGGTCTGAGCCCTGATCGCGCTTTTCAATCTTGCCGGTGCGGTCTTTCCACTCGGTAATCAGCGCCACGATGGGCTGCGGCGTGGCCGGATCAAACTCGGTGGAGTTGGCACCCGCAAGACCCGCAACATGGCGCGCAAACTCAATCGTGGCCAGCTGCATGCCCAGGCAAATGCCCAGGTAGGGCACCTTGTGCTCGCGCGCGTAGCGGATCGCCTTGATCTTGCCTTCGATGCCGCGCGCACCAAATCCGCCGGGCACGAGAATCGCGTCCACGTGCGCCAGGCTGCCGGTGCCTTCTGCGTCCACGCGCTCCGAATCGATGTACTCCACATTCACCTTGGTAGAGGTGTGAATACCCGCGTGGCGCAACGCTTCAGTCAGCGACTTATAGCTTTCAGTCAGATCAACATACTTGCCGACCATGCCGATGGTGATCTGATGCTTGGGATGCTCGGTCTCATGCACCAGCTTGTTCCACATCGACAAATCTGCCGGCGGCGCCTGGATATTGAGCTTTTCGAGCACGATGTCATCCAGCTTTTGCGCGTGCAGCATGCCGGGAATTTTGTAGATCGTGTCCGCGTCCCACACCGAAATGACGGCTTCCACCGGCACGTTGGAAAACAGCGAAATTTTTTCGCGCTCATCATCTGGAATCGGCCGGTCGGCGCGGCACAACAGCGCGTACGGGGAGATACCGATCTCGCGCAGTTTTTGCACGCTGTGCTGCGTGGGCTTGGTCTTGAGTTCGCCAGCCGATGCGATGAACGGCACCAGCGTCAAATGCACAAAGCAGACGTTGTCGCGGCCCATCTTCAGGCGCATTTGCCGCGCGGCTTCAAGAAACGGCAACGATTCAATGTCGCCCACGGTGCCGCCGATTTCCACAATCGCCACATCGGCTTTGCCGTCGTAGGCGGCCTTGGCGCCACGCGCAATGAAATCCTGAATCTCGTTGGTAATGTGCGGGATCACCTGCACCGTCTTGCCAAGATACTCACCGCGCCGCTCTTTGCGGATCACGCTTTCGTAAATCTGGCCGGTGGTGAAGTTGTTGAACTTGCGCATCTTGGCGCTGATAAAGCGCTCGTAGTGGCCCAGATCAAGGTCGGTCTCCGCGCCGTCCTCAGTGACAAACACTTCACCATGCTGGAACGGCGACATCGTGCCGGGGTCGACATTGATGTAGGGATCAAGCTTCAGAAGAGTGACTTTGAGGCCGCGGCTCTCAAGAAGTGCCGCGAGGGACGCGGCGGCGATGCCCTTGCCCAGACTGGACACCACGCCACCGGTAACAAAAACGTATTTGGTCATGAAATAGGCACCGGGAAAGCCAGATTATAGGGATGCTGCTTGCCCGGTCTGAAAACGCTGCCCTGGTTGCGTACGCGAGACAGCCGCATACCCAATATCTACTGCGAATTGCTGAATGAGCCGTGCTTTGATTGCAATTTTACCAACCAAAGCGCCGCGTTGTACCGCATTTGGGTAGCGTGAAGGAACTGATCGAATGACACCTCGTCCTATGGCGAGTTGTCCCGGAGTGAGAATGATGCAGCAACGACGCTTTGCCCGAGTTTTATTGCCACTAACTTTTGCCGCGCTGCTGGCGGCGTGCGGTGGTAACAAGGAAGAAAC
>JBJOQV010000159.1:0-3625 GCA_046049785.1 Pseudomonadota bacterium | reverse complement strand
GTACATTCAACGAGGAGTTGAAGTGCTTTACGCAATATCCATGCGGATTTTGAAGCATTTTTGCCTCAAAACCCGCATGGATACTTGTTTGAACGCAGGGAGTTCGCGCTTGCAAGCGCTCACCGTTCATGCGGCGGCAGGCAGTGCCTGCCGAAACCCCGCATTCACCATGGATATTGCGTAGACGCCTTTTTATAGGCTCAAAATCGCGTAAGCAGAGTGATTGTGGATTGACTCGAAGTTCTCTGCTTCCACCGTCACGTTTGACAGGCCCGGCAGCTTCTTCATGGCCAGCGCGACATCGCGCACCAGGTCTTCCACAAATTTGGGATTGTCGTAAGCGCGCTCGGTGACGAACTTTTCATCCGGCCGCTTGAGCACGCCATACAACTCGCTGGAGGCCTGCGCTTCTACCGCGGCCACAATGTCTTCTGCCATCACATTGGCGGACACATTGGCGGTGATGGTGATGTGCGAGCGCTGATTGTGCGCACCGTACGCGCTGATCTCTTTGCTGCAAGGGCACAGACTGGTCACGGGCACGAGCACGGCGAGCGTGACATGCGCGTCGTGATGCGTCGCCTCACAGCGCATGGTGACTTCGTAATCCAGCAAGCTCGTTACGCCCGACACGGGCGCGGCCTTTGCCACGAACAGTGCAAACTTGACTTCAAAGAGCGCGCGCTCGGCTTCCAGCGTTTCGCACAGCAGCTTGCCCATGCGCGGCGCATCAGCCACCGACCACGGCGCGTCATGCTGACCCAGCAGCGTGACAAAGCGCGACATGTGCGTGCCCTTCTTGGTGGCGGGAAGCTCCACCGCAAAAGAAAATTCGCCAATCGTGGCCTGCGCCTTGTCTTTGGCCTGCCACAGCATCGGATGGCGCAAGCGGCGCACGCCAACTTTTTGAATCGGCAAGTGGCGGCTATCGGCGCTGCCCTGCACATCGGCAAGCAGCAAGAGATCGTTGGCTTTCATTTCGAGATTTTTGCGATTCGATTAAGCGAATCGCAACCATATGCCCCTTCCCCTGCTTGCAGGGGAAGGCCGGGGATGGGGTCGCATCGTGATGTCATGATTTGAATAGGTCTTAAGCCACCAGCCGCGGCGCAGCTGGAATCAATTTGGCAAAGCGCTTGTTAATGCTGGCTTCAATGCCCGCCGCATCCAGCCCTTGCATGGCCAGCAGCTTGGCAGGATCGCCATGATCGATAAATAGATCCGGCAGGCCCAATTGCAAGACTTCTTTGGCGATGCCGTGCGCATTCAGACATTCGGTCACCGCGCTGCCGGCGCCGCCCATGACGGCACCTTCTTCTACCGTCACCAGCACATCATGGCTGGCGGCCAGTTCAAGCACTAAAGCGTCATCCAGTGGTTTGACAAAACGCATGTTGGCGACCGTTGCGCCAAGCTTTTCACCGGCGACCAGAGATGGCGCAACCATGCTGCCAAACGCAAGAATCGCGATGCGCTTGCCAGCGCGGCGAATCTCGCCCTTGCCCCAGGGCAGCGTATCCAGATTGCTCTGTGTTTGCACGCCCGGCCCGGCGCCGCGCGGGTAACGCACCGCAGCCGGGCCGCGATGCGCAAACGCAGTAGAGAGCATCTTGCGGCACTCTTCTTCGTCACTGGCAGCGAGCACCGCCATGTTGGGGATGCAGCGCAGGTACGCAATGTCGTAATTGCCGGCATGCGTCGCGCCATCCGAACCCACCAGCCCGGCGCGGTCCAGCGCAAAAGTCACATCCAGATTTTGCAGCGCCACGTCGTGAATCAACTGATCGTAACCACGCTGCAGGAAGGTGCTGTAAATCGCCACCACCGGTTTTTTGCCTTCGCAGGCCAGCCCGGCGGCGAATGTCACCGCATGTTGCTCCGCAATGCCCACATCAAAATAGCGCTTGGGGAATTTCTTTTCAAACTCGACCAAACCTGAGCCTTCGCGCATTGCCGGCGTAATGCCGACCAGCCGCTCATCTGCAGCAGCTTGATCGCACAGCCACTCGCCAAACACCTGGGTATAGGATTTTTTTGGCGTCGCCGTCGATGGTTGAATTCCCTTGCTCGGATCAAACGGCGTGGGGCCGTGGTATTTAACCGGATCGGCCTCGGCCAGTTTGTAGCCCTGCCCTTTGCGCGTGACCACGTGCAAAAACTGCGGCTGGCCAGTTTCTTCGGCCAGTTTTTTGATGTTGGCAAGCGTGGGCAAAAGGCTTTCCAGATCGTGCCCATCAATCGGGCCGATGTAGTTAAAGCCAAATTCCTGAAAAATCGTGGCCGGCACAATCATGCCTTTAGCATGGCCTTCAAAACGCTTGGCAAATTCAAATAGCGGCGGCACATGCTCCAGCACTTTTTTAGCGGTGTGCTTGGCGGTGGAATAAAACTGTCCGCTCATCAGGCGCGCAAGATGGCGGTTGAGCGCGCCCACGGCCGGGCTGATGCTCATGTCGTTATCGTTCAGGATCACCGTCAGGCGTACGTTCTCAGTCACGCCCACATTGTTCATCGCTTCAAAGGCCATGCCGCCGGTCATGGCACTGTCACCAATCACGGCGATGCTGTGCCGGCCGCTGCCCTGCAGCTTGGCGGCCACCGCCATGCCCAGCGCTGCGGAAATGCTGGTGGACGAATGCGCAGTGCCAAACGTGTCGTACTCGCTCTCACTGCGGCGCGGAAAACCGCTGATGCCGCCGAACTGCCGCAGCCCGCTCATTTGATCGCGCCGGCCGGTGAGAATCTTGTGCGGGTAGGTTTGATGCCCCACGTCCCACACCACGCGGTCTTCCGGCGTGTTGAAGATGGTGTGCAGCGCGATGGTGAGTTCCACCGTGCCCAGATTGCTGGACAAATGCCCGCCGGTCTTGGACACGCTTTCAAGCACGTAAGCGCGCAGCTCATCCGCAAGCGGCTTGAGCTGCTCGCGCGGCAATGCACGCAGATCAGAAGGAGAATTTATCGTTGTTAGCAGCGCGTAGCTCATGTCAGTTTGAACGCCGCACAATCATGTCAGCCAGCTCTGACAAACGAGCTGTATCGCCAACTAGACTGCCAAGCGCCTGGTGTGCAAGACGTCTTAGATTTTCCGCCTTTTCTTGCGCTTCTGCCAAGCCCAACAGGGTGACAAACGTCGCTTTTTGTTGCGCCGCATCCTTACCGGCGGTTTTACCCAACGTTGCGGTGTCCGCAGTCGCATCCAGCACATCGTCGGCGATTTGAAACGCCACGCCGACGGATGCTGCATACGCATCCAGCGCACGCACGGTGAGTTCAGGCGCGGCGGCGGCCTGCGCCGGCAGCATCACACTGGCGCGCAGCAGTGCGCCGGTCTTCAGTCGGTGCATATGTTGCAACTCTTCCAAAGAAAGCAAGCGGCCTCCGCTGTCCAGATCGATCTGCTGGCCGCCGCACATGCCGCTGCTGCCCGCCGCTTTGGCAAGGCCGGCCATCACCTCCAGCGCATTGGCAGCGTGGTAGCGCGACAATGCGCCAGCCAGCACCTCAAAGGCCAGGCTTTGCAGCGCATCACCCACCAGCATGGCAGTGGCTTCATCAAACGCTTTCCAGACGGTCGGCTTGCCGCGCCGCAGTTCATCGTTGTCCATGCAGGGCATGTCGTCAT
>JBJOQV010000158.1:0-2609 GCA_046049785.1 Pseudomonadota bacterium | reverse complement strand
AAACTGGCGCAGATCAAACCGCGCGCCGAGCGTGGCCTGCGACTTTTCGCGCAGTGCCAGAATGCGCAGTTTGCCCACCATGTAGCCGGTGGCCTGACCGGGCCAGACCAGGTAGCGATCCACTTCTGCAGTCACTTCTTCGCGCGTGCTGGGAATGTGCGCGAGCATGTAGTCAATCGCTTGCATACGCGTCCAGCCTTTGGCATGCAGACCAGTATCTACCACCAAGCGCACAGCACGCCACATCGATTCTGCCAGCCGGCCCACTTCAGAGAGCGGCGTTTTGTACTGACCGACTTCTTTACCCAGTTGCTCTGAGTAAAGCGCCCAGCCTTCGCCATAGGCCACGTACCACGCGCGTTTGCGGAACGTAGGCAGCGCCAGCGTTTCTTGCGCGATGGCGTTTTGCATATGGTGGCCGGGCAGCGCTTCGTGATAACTCAGCGCTTCCATGGTGTAACGCGAGATGCGCTTGGTGTTGGCCAGATTCAGGTAGAAGTAGCCGGGCTGCGAGCCGTCCAGGGCCGGGCTTTGATAGCGCGCGGCCGCATCGCCCGCTTCTGAAAACGCTTCCATGCGCTTGACGGCAACATCGGCCTTGGGCAATCGGCCAAACAGTTGCGGCAGCATCGCGCGCGCTTCACGTGTGTAGCGGATTGCATCGGCCAGCATTTCGCGCCGGCCGGCGTCGGTGTTGGGGTAGAAAAAGCGCGGGTCAGTGCGCAGCTGCTGCACGCTTTGCGCAAAATCGCTACTCAGTCCAGCGGCGACAAAGGCAGCCTGCATCTGCGCTTTGAGATCGGCCACAGTACGCAGTCCAAGCTCGTGCACCTGCCCAGAGGTCATGCCGGTGGTGGTGTTTTGCTTAAGCGCAAAGTTGTACGCAGCCGGGCCACCTGGCACGCGCGACAAGCCGCCTTCGGTGGGGGCACGCGCGCTTTGGGCTTGCAGCAAGCGCAGATTGGCGCGCAGGGCCGGCAAGATCTCTTTGCTGATCAGCGCCTCCAGCTTGGCGCGCATGGCGCTGGCCTCGCGCGGCGGCAGCTTGAGCGCGCGCAGCTTGCTTGCGAAGTCACGGGCCAGCGGGTGTTTGCCTGCGCCGCTGACTATGAGCGGTTTGTAGTTGGCAAACACCGCAGCATATTGCGGTTTTGGCAGCAGCAGGCCGGCGGCCTCATGCTCTTGAAGCTTTTCGCGCACCTGCTTCAAAAAGCGCGGCAACTGCGCAGCGCGGCTTAGATAGGCCTGCGCATCGGCCAGGTTGCGGATGGGGTGGGCAGAGACCATCAATTGAAACGCGCCGGTGTCCCAACCGCCGATTGGATTGCTGGGATAGGCAAATTGGCGGAAAGCAAAACCTTCAATGTCCTGCTCAAGCTGGTAGATAAACACTTCCAGCGATTCACGCACCACTAGTGAAAGCGCGGCCGGATCAAAGCGCTTGGCGATGGCCAGGCAGCGTTCTTGCGCGGCGAGCACCGTGCGCTGGGTTTGATCGGACAGATCATTGAGTTCACTGTTGCGCGAATAGTCGCCGTTCCACGACAGGCCCATGGGGTCAAGATCGGCAATGTCGGCGTAGCAACGCTCAAACATACGGTTGGCATCGGCATCCGCAGTCTGTGCGCTCGTCAGCGCCATGCTGGACAGTGGCAGCAGAAAGCCAAGCGCATAGCCGGCCAAACGTAAAAACAGGTTCATGGGAGGTGTTTTTTTAGGCTCTACGCAATATCCATGCGTGTTTTCAGGCAAAAATGCTTGAAAACCCGCGTGGATATTGCGTAGGCGGGTTTACGAGGTTGCTTGCAATACATCCGCCACCGCTTCATGTGCCTGACGCACGATGTCTTCTTTCCATTGGTCGGTTTCTACATAGAACGCAGCGCGCATCGCCGCCCGCGTCGCCTGCACCAGATCGGCGGGCGGATTGTGCTGCTTGGCCAGCCAGTGGTCTGCGCGCAGCGCAAACATTACGCGCTCCATAGGTACGGTGCCGTATTCAAGCGCGATGCATGCGAGCTTGATATCCCCAAACGCTTCGCGCGCGGCGTTCGAGTTCACACCCACCAGCGGCGCCGAGGTGGAGGAGCCGTCAGTGAAAGATGTCATCTGCGCGCCCCATACGCTGCGGTTGTATGCCAGCGTTGCCGGGTCAGGGCCGCCCGCGTAGATGCGCTCGCCATGCCCGGCCGGCCCCAGCCCGGTGTGAAAATCAATCCAGAAAAAGCGCTCCAAGTTCGGTGACTGCCGCCGGGTCTGGGCAAGCAGGTCACGCAGCATTTTGTTGCTCCAGCTTGCCATGCGCCCGCCGTAAAACAGGCCATCTGCGTAAACGTACTGCCCGCCAGAGATGGCTTGTTGCAAGCCCATGGCACCATACGCGGCTGCATAAGCGTGAATCGCTTGCTCGTCGGCCTCCGCCGGTGGCCACTGGCCCGGCACCAGGTGCGCGTGTAGCTGCGTGTAGCCTGCATTGACTGGCAGCGGCTGCGCAAAATCGAGGAAGTTGCGGTTCAGATCGATATTGTCTTCATTGACGCGCCGGCCGAAAGAAAAGCCGTGCGGGTTGAGTGCATGCAACTGAATCAGCCGCAGCTTGCCCGCGGCCA
>JBJOQV010000157.1:0-3689 GCA_046049785.1 Pseudomonadota bacterium | reverse complement strand
GGCCAACGTGTGCCGGGTGCTGCCGCGTGCTGCTGCTGTTTTTCATGCATGAAGTGGCTTGATGCCGTAATGCAGCCAGACCGCTTGCGCCTTGCGCTATGGCCGGGCAGCGTTGCCGCGTTTGTGGCCGGCGTGTGGCTGGCTATGCAGCCGGCGCAGCTTGCATCGCAACCGGTGGCGGCGCTGCTGTGCATGGCGGGAGTTCTTCTGTGGTGTGCGGTGCTGCTGCATGCATCGCGCGCAGCCCCGCTGCGCTGGCTGCCTTGCGCGGTTGCCTGCGTTGCAGCGCTGGTATGCGGATTTGGCTTTGCGCAGTGGAGCGGCCATGCCAAGTTGGCCGGTTCTCTATCGGTGGCCGATGAAGGGCGCGACATTACCGTGACCGGCATCATCGCCACGCTGCCGCACCGGATCGAGCGCGGCCAGCGCTTTGGCTTTGATGTGGAGCGGTGCGACTGCAGTGTGGCCGGGCAGCGCATTTCGCTTGCGTGGTATTCAGACATGCGCGCTGACATGCTGCAAGACGTGCCCCAGCTGCTACCCGGCCAGCGTTGGCAGATCACCGTGCGCTTAAAGCGCCGCCACGGCGTAGTCAATCCACATGGGTTTGATACGGAACTGTGGCTGCTTGAACAAGGGTTCGCGGGTACCGGCTACGTGCGGCCGTCGCGCCTGTCAGCACAGCCCAACCAATTGATCGACGCGGATGCTGGCGGCCTGCTGGTGCAGGTGGAACGCTGGCGCGCGCAGATCAGGCAGCGCATGATCGCGCAGGCGAGCGAGTCGCCGCAGCGCAATGTGCTGCTCGCGCTGACCATCGGCGACCAGCGCTCGATCAGTCAAAGCGACTGGACGATCTACAACGCCGCCGGCATCGGCCATTTGCTCTCTATCAGCGGCTTGCATGTGACCATGTTTGCTGCGTTGATGGGCTGGCTGGCGCTGCAACTGGCGCGCATCTCACCTGCGCTGGTGCATCGCGTGCCGGCCCCCTTGATTGGCTGGTCGGTTGGCTGGGTGGCCGCGGTGGCGTACGCCGTGATCGCAGGCTTTGCCGTGCCCGCGCAGCGCACGGTGGTGATGCTCACCGTGGTCGTGGCCGCGCGCCTGTTCGCGCGCCGTACGCATGCGGCGCACGTGCTTGCGGGCGCGGGTTTTGCGGCGCTGCTGGTTGATCCGCTGGCGGTGCTTTCTCCCGGCGCGTGGTTTAGCTTTGCGGCGGTGGCGATGCTGATGCTATCTGATACCTGGGCCGAAGATTTCACCGCAGCAGACTGGAAGCAGCGCTTGAAGCGCGCCGGCTATGCGCAGGCCGCGGTGACTATCGGACTCGTGCCGTGGACGATTCTGTTCTTCTCGCAAGTATCGCTGGTCAGCCCACTGGCCAATGCGCTCGCGATTCCGTGGGTGAGTTTTCTGGTCACGCCAATTGCGCTGCTTGGCGCAGCCGCCGTTTGGCCGCTGCCTGCGGTGGGCGGGTGGATTCTTGATCTGGCGGCGCTGCTCATGCGTGCGCTGGATGGTGTGCTGCGTACGCTGGGCCAGTGGGATTGGGCGGTTGCGTCTTTCCCGGTGCCCAGTGCACCGGTGTTTGTGGTGGCCAGCGCAGGCGCTGTTGCTGCTCTTACGCTCAAGTCGCGCTGGCGCTGGCTGGGTTTGGCCTTGATGTTGCCGCTCTTCTTGCCGGCCATGGACCGGCCAGCAGAAGGCGCGTGGCGCGTCACTTTTCTGGATGTTGGGCAAGGCATGGCAGCGCTGGTTGAAACGCCTGCGCATACGCTGCTGTTTGACACCGGCCCGCAGTACAGTGCAGAAAGTGACAGCGGCCAGCGCGTGATCGTGCCGTATCTGCGGGCGCGGGGCATTCGCTCGCTTGATGGGATGGTGGTCTCGCACGCAGACAACGATCACTCCGGCGGCGCCGTGTCGATTCAGAAGGCGATGCCGGTGGCGTGGATGGCCAGTTCTCTGGCGCTGGAACATCCAGCCAGGGCCGGCGCAGCGCCGCATCGCGATTGCCAGCAAGGGCAGCGCTGGCGATGGGATCAGTTGCAATTTGAGTTTTTGCATCCGCCAGTGGTTTGGCTGCACGAATCGATCCATAAAACCAACGCATTGTCTTGCGTGCTGCGCATCTCCGACGGCAAACGCACGGTGCTGCTCACGGGCGATATCGAGGCGGCGCAAGAGGCTCTTCTCGTGCAAACCAATCCCGCGCTGCTGCGGGCAGACGTATTGCTGGCGCCGCACCATGGCAGTAAAACTTCTTCAACGGACGCGTTTTTAGGCGCTGCTGCGCCGCAGTACGCGATGTTCCAGACCGGATACCGCAACCGCTTTGGCCACCCCGCGCCGGAAGTCTGGGCGCGTTACGGCGCGCTGCCGGTTCAGCGATTGCGCTCGGACGCACACGGCGCCGTCACGTTTGATTTCTCTGCCGGCCAGATTGCGGTGAAAAGTCAGCGCTTGGCGGCGCCGCGCTGGTGGCGGACTGCGGTTGTGCCAGAATAGGAGCTAGGTTCTACAGAGTTTGGCATAGTTTGTGCGTAACACATCAGGTCAAGCGCTAGGGGATATATGGCGCCACAACGGGGTTGGGAACCGCATGCAAGCATTTAATGAAATGTATGACCGTATCGCGCCGCAATCATTGCGCGTGCGCCAGCACTACAGCCAATTTGAGCGCTGGCTGGCCGAGCAGACGGCGCAGAGCATGGCACAAAAGCGCGCCGAGGCCGACCTGATTTTCAGGCGCGTGGGCATTACCTTTGCCGTGTATGGAGACGATGCCGGCACCGAGCGCTTGATTCCCTTTGACGTGATCCCTCGCATCATTCCCGCGGCCGAGTGGGCCAAGCTTGAGAAAGGCCTGAAGCAGCGTGTGCGGGCGCTGAACATGTTCATGCACGATGTGTATCACGAGCAAAACATCATCAAGGCCAAGGTGGTTCCGGCCGAACAGATTTTCATGAACGCGCAGTACCGGCCGGAGATGCAGGGCGTAGATGTCGCCAGCGGGATTTACTCGCACATTGCCGGCATTGATGTGGTGCGCGCGGCCAACGCCAAAGGTGAGGGCGAGTTTTACGTGCTGGAAGACAACCTGCGCGTACCCAGCGGCGTGAGCTACATGCTGGAGAATCGCAAGATGATGATGCGGCTTTTTCCGGATTTGTTTGCGCGCCACCGCGTTGCGCCGGTGATGCACTACCCGGACGTGCTGGTGGAAAATCTGCGCGGCGTTGCGCCAGCAGGCATTGATGATCCCACAGTGGTGCTGCTTACGCCCGGCGTTTATAACAGCGCATACTTTGAACACGCGTTTCTGGCGCAGCAGATGGGTATTGAACTGGTCGAGGGGCCGGATCTATTTGTGGACGGTGATTTTGTCTTTATGCGTACCACCCGCGGCCCCAAGCGCGTGGATGTGATCTACCGCCGCATCGACGACGCCTTCCTCGACCCGCTGGCCTTCCGTGGCGACAGCATGCTGGGCGTGCCCGGCCTGCTGTCGGTATACCGCGCAGGCGGCGTGATCCTGGCCAACGCCATCGGCACCGGCGTGGCGGACGACAAGTCCATCTACCCCTACGTACCGGACATGATCCGCTTCTACCTGTCCGAAGAGCCGCTGCTGCAAAACGTGCCCACCTGGATGTGTCGCCGCCCGGCCGAGCTGGACCACGTGC